>NZ_DDDQ01000052.1:71683-106276 GCF_002336325.1 Roseivirga sp. UBA1976
AGCTGTGTCCTCACAGCGTCTTTTTACAACCATTTGTGAAGATACAAATGGAGGCAGGGTTCAGAAATACCTCTTGCGACTTAAGTAACCCTATAATCTTATTGTAATCAATCAATTAGCTATTGTAATGAAAAATGGCTCTACCTGTTTAAGTTTTTCCACAAAAAAAGGCCGCGTGACCAAACGCGACCTTAAGCAATAGACTTATGAAGAATGCTTTACCTTAGTTAAAGGTTATTTCTTTAATGTCTTCCCAGAGGATGTACTTTGGGTCTCCATTCACAAAAACAATAACTCCGTCATTGTCTTCGCTTACATCGCGAGACTCTCCCAGTATTAGCTCCTCACCACTTTTCAGTACAACCAGTGAGTTATCATAGTTTTTGGGCACAATGCTTTTTACCGATTCAAACGGAATAATATAGCTGACATCATGGTCTTCTCCCTGAAGCATCTCAAAGGTGTAGGCCTCATCCAGATCGTAGATTATTTCTCCCGAGAGGGTTTCGCCACGGGTGGTTGTTACTGTGCCCGATAGCTTCTTGAGCCCAGCAAAATCTCGGTAAGTCTTCAGATTGGCCGGAGCTTCTGAGAAAGTCACTTTTTTAAACTCTCTCCAGGGGATGTCTATCCTTCCAAACTCAGTAGTCACTATAATGCCTCTATTGCCTGAGTTTACATCGTTAGACCCCCGCAAATACATATCTCTGCCCGACTTGGTAATCACCCGGCTTCCGGAACCTTCTCTTTCTATGGAGGCCAGGTTGCCAAACTCTATTTTTACATCGCCATCACGAGAGTCGCCATCCAATATGTCAGTAGTCAGTCGCTCATCATGGTCCCATTGAATCACCCCTGTGTATTCTCCTCCGTAAAATTGCACCGTACCATATAAAGGTTCTCCGAGCTTTGAAGAAAGCTTGTTGGGAGTGTCCATAAATTCAACTTTCTCAATTCTGCTCCAGCGAATTTTGGTTTCTCCAAATTCCTGATCCATCACATAGATGTCTGTGTTAAAGTCGTTCGATCCGTCTTCTACATACATTGTTTCGCCATTGCGCATAGTAAGCCGTACTTCAGATCTGCGGTTCATCTCCATAGATGATATATCACCAAAACGAGCCTGAAATTCATGAGTGGTTTCATATTCATCGCGGCTGCCCCAGCTTATCCAAACCCCGCCCCAGCGGTTATTATCTCTTATTTTTTCTCTCAGCCTTGAGCGATCTTCCCGGCTCAGGTAACGATAATTGTCATTGCCTTCTTTGTTTCCATTAAAGAGGTCGGTCCAGAAGGCTTCTTCTTTACCCCACCTGATTTGACCGGTGTAACTTTCTCCGCTTATGGTTGTAACCTTGCCGTAAATAAGTGATTGCTGGGCTTGTGCCGAAAAAGAGAGGCACACGGTAAGTAGTGATAGTGTTAAGATTCTAAATTTTGAGTTCATGACCTTTTGTTTTAATTGACTCTTCAAAAATGTCACCCTTTGGTTTCCTGGCCAATGAAGAAGGGGCATATCGGGGTATGGCATCACCGAATCGGGACTGAAGCCAACCGAAGCGGTCGGTCCGTTTGGGTTGTACCAATGTTAGTCGGAATTAACTATCGAGCCACTGCTTAAACAGGGGTGTTTTTTCGGAGCTAATTACAATATCATCTTGTGCATCGGGCTCCAGCTGAAGCTTAACCCTCCCTTTAAAGTAGGGGTGAATGTCACTTACGGCATCGAAATGAACAATGTATTTTCTGTTTACCCTGAAGTAGTTTTTCGGATTGATAAGGCCTTCCAGCTCTTCAAGTGGCTGATCGAGCGGTAGTTTTTTACCTTCGAAAGTAACCAAATAGGTGAGCTTGTCTTGGGAAAAAAAGTAGGCAATTTGCTCTACCGGAATGGCTTTAATACGCTGGCCAAACTTTACCAGAAAGCGAGATTTATACTCAACACTTGTTCCCTGAATTACTTGCCGAATTTGGTCTATGTCTAGCGGAGAAACCACCGCTTCGGCTTGCCGTTCTTCAAGTTTTAGCAACGCATTGGCAAGCTTTTCTTTTTGAATGGGCTTTAACAAATAATCTACACTGTTTACCTCAAAAGCCTTTATGGCGTACTCGTTGTATGCTGTTGTGAAAATTACCGGGCACTTAATGGGTTTTTGCTCAAAAATTTCGAAGCTCGAACCGTCTAATAACTGTATATCGCTAACCAGAAGGTCGGGCTCGGGGTTATTGTCTAGCCAAAGCAGGGCGGCTTCGACCGATTTAAGCGAAGCCACTACCTCTGCTTGAGGTTTTAACTCCTGAATTAATTCAATGAGTCGCTCGGAAGCCAGCTTTTCATCTTCAAATACAACAACCCTCATGCGTTAGTCTTCTAGTTCAATCAATGGAATTTTTACTATAAAGCTATCGGTATTCTCAAAAACCTGAACTTTCTTATCTGTAAAGTAGGAGTACCTCCTTCTAATATTGTCCAGGCCGGAGTTGTTGCTGTTTTTGATCTCTGTTTTCTTGGGCTGGTAATTGTTCTTAACAGAGATGAATCCGTTTTGACTGGATACATAGACTTTTAGAGGTCTAAGCTCAGAAATAGCGTTGTGCTTAATGGCATTTTCTATGAGCATTTGCAGGGTAAGCGGTGGTATCAGCTTTAGATGGTCTTCTTTGCGCACGTCTATAAAAGTCTGAATGGTGTCTTCAAAACGTATTTCGAGCAAATAGAGATAGGAGGCAATAAACTTCAGTTCATCGTTTAGGGTTACCAGCTCCTCTTTACAGCTTTGTAGAATATTGCGGTATACATCGGCAAACTTTTCCAAATAGCTTTGCGATAGGTTCTTGTCTTTGCTGATGAGTGAAGACAGAATGTTGAGGTTATTGAATAAAAAATGCGGATCTAAATGGTTTTTAAGTGTGGTTAATTCGGCTCTTATGGTTTCTTTTTGAAATTGCTCAGAGGCAAGCTGAGCGTTTTTCCAGTTGCTTAAAAACTGAATACCGAAGTTTATGGAAATGGTGGGTAACAAAATTAATGTGCCCAGCACGTTCATGGTAATGAGTTGCTGTTGGTTAGGGGGGTCTACAGTGAGTCCCAGTTTGAGTCCCAGATAACTAATATTGATGATGAGCAGAGACAAAAGAATGCCCAACCCCAATTGCCAATAAAAGCGTTTGTTTCCGTATTTAAGCCAGGGTAGTTTTTTGTCGAGCTTTCGGGTGAGTAACCAATTGCACAGCCAAACGAGAGCCAGAGTAATAGTTATCAGGCCTGCTGTAAGGTACAGTTCTCTTTCGGCATCGGTGAAATAAAGACTAAGAAATCCCCCTGCCGTTAGCACCAAGGCCAATACGAGTTGTATGATTAGCTTTCTGGACATGATCTCAGGAAAAGTTAATCAAAAATTACCTGATCGATCTTGGACCAACGAATATAAATGGGTTGTGCGTTGCGCGAAGGAAAAACCAGAATACCATCATTTTCCCGGCTCACATCCCGGCCTCCTCCCAATAGTAGGGTTTTACCGTTTTTTAGGATTACGCTGGAATAGTTATAGTTCTTGGGAATAATGGATTTGATGTGTCGAAAAGGGATCTGATAGCTCACATCGTCATCGTTTCCATCCAGTATTTCAAACTCCCAGGCTTCATCGAGGTCATAGGCCAACAGACCCTTGTGTTCATCGCCCTCAATGGTAACCACTGTACCGGAAAGCCCTCTGGGGTTTGGAAAATCTGAGTAGCCCAGCTTCCAGTCGGTTTGTGGTTCAATTATTTCCAGCTCATAAAAATCGCGCCATGGAATCAGTATTCTTCCCATTTCAGGGTCAAAAACCACTACACCGCGGTTTTCAGGGTTCACATCGTTAGAGCCGGTGAGGTAGAAATTACGACCAGAGTGTAACAACACCTCTACTCCGCTACCTCTACGTTTTATCCCCTTAATACTTCTGAAGGGAATGTCCTTTTTGCCATCTCGATCTTCACCATTTAGTATTTCATCCAAAAAACGCTCATCTGTGTCCCACTGAATCAAACCCTGGAACTCCCCTTTTCTTCCGGCATTTACTTTGCCATATATGGGTTCGCCAAATCCCGGTTTGGTGCTTGCCGGTGCCTCCGAAAAGCGCACTTGTTTTATTCTGTCCCAACGTATGGCAAATTCGCCCAACTCAAAGTCAAATACTACAACACTACCACCTATATCGGTATAATAACCACTATTGCCGCTGGCCTCAAAAACCACCCCGTTTTTGAGTTGAACTTTGGCTTTAGACCGGCCTATGGGCTCTATAGATTTAATATCTCCAAATTGTATGTCGAACTGATGCTCGGTGCGCGAATATTTGTCTTCCCAAATGCTCAAAACCCCAAGGTCTAATCCCAGCCAGGAAGAACCTTCTCCCTGCTGGCGATTAAGTTCTTCGATTTGTCGTTTGGATAGGTACTTTAAAAAGTCGTTGCTGCTTTTTGAGGCATTGAATAGTTCTACCCAATACACCTCATCAGTGCCCCAGCGTATGGGGCCTTTGTACACATCGCCCCCAACCGTTTCTACTTCGCCATAAATAAAGGCTTTAGCATTTTGGGCTTTGGCTTCGGCCATGAGAATAAATAACCCAATACCCACCCCTACTACGAGCAATATGTTTTTCATAAGTTGTTGACCTTTGTGTTGCTTTGAATGCATACTACAAACGTAGGCACTCAGTTGCCAAAGAAGAACCGGATGAGATTGGACAGGCGTTTTCAATGACCGAATCGGGATATTGCAAGGTTCAATTAGTTCGGAAACTGGCTTGCATATAACCCGGGTATAATTCGGAGTGCATTTTTGTAATACACCTTCTTCAGTATTTCATCGGGCAGACCCAGTCCGTACATGCGCCAAAAGGCGTGATACTTTTTATAGTATGGGAAGTATTCGTCTTTGGTTTCAAGCACTCTAAAATAAGTATGATACTCCTCTGGGTTGTAGGCATCCTTGCCAAAAAGAACCCTGTCTTGGTACTTCTGAAAAAAAGCATTGGCCATTCTTGGCTGTCGGCCAAGTTCGGCAATCACCGCACCAATTTCTACCATCATGTTGGGCATTTCGTCTAAAAGCTGGCCCAGCTTGGCCAGGTCGTTGGCAAACCAGCCCATATGAGCAGCTATAAAAATGGTATTGGGGTGCTTTTTAAAAACATTGTGTTGTTCCTGAATGAGTGTTTCCCACGGAGCCGGATCATCGGCTTCCCGTTTTCTACGCGGATGAGTTTTAAGCTCTAGCCATCTTTCATTATTGGCATCGAAGGGTTCCCAAAACTGTTTGGGGTCTGCTGTGTGAATGAGCACAGGAATGCCCAACTCACCGCATTTGGCCCAAACCGGATCGAGCCTTGGATCGTCTACTGCCACCCTGTTGCCATCACTATCTTTTACTGAAAAGCCTAAGCTTTTGAAAATCTTAAGCCCTTTTGCGCCCTGAGTCACATCGCGCTCTAGTTGTTCTGCCGCTCGGGTGCCCCACTCACCATCAAAATTGTTGAAGTTGAGGTTGGCGAAAACCACAAAACGCTTAGGTTGGTTAGCCTCAATATTGGTTACTGCATCGGCTATGGCTTTTCCGCTTCCTCCAGAAAGGTTCACCATCAGGCCCATGTTCAGGCTATCCATCTGTGCTGCTAATTCGTTGAGGTTACGTTCGCCCATTCGCCATTGGTGACTGTGCACATCGATAAACGGATACTTGGCCCTTTGTACAGGATTTTCCGGAACTACCAACGATGAGGGTGGATTGTATTCTTCAAAGGAAACGGTTTGTGCGGAGACGGTGGTGGCTAGCAGGGAAATGGCCACAACAGAAAGAAAAGTCTTCTTCATAGCGTGTCGTTTAAGGCTTATTCGTAATTGCTGTAAATATGTTTTTTAAGCTCACAATAAGCATGTAATTTATTCACTTCAATCGGATATGACATGGAAATTTCTTTAAGTGGGAAGGTGGTTTTGGTTACAGGTGGCTCAAGGGGCATTGGTGCGGCTATTGCAAAGGCTTGCTCAGACTCAGGAGCTAAAGTGGCCCTGCATTACAACTCCAATAAAGCCCAAGCCAATGAGGTATTAAAAGGGTTGAACGCTGAATCAAGAGCGTTTCAGGCCGATTTAGGAAATACCGATTCACTTATTCAGTTGTTTGAACAAGTAGTAACTCATTATGGAAAAATTGATGTGCTGGTCAATAATGCGGGTATTGCTATTTCATCAGACATGGAAGGCTCTAACGAGGCTTGGGTAAAAGATTGGGATACTACTTTTGCTGTGAATACTCGTGCTCAGGGCCTTTTGTGTAAGCTGGCTATTGACCACTTTGCCAAAAACGGTGGGGGTAGAATAATTAATATTTCATCGAGAGCAGCCTTTAGAGGAGATACCGGAGATTATTTGGCCTATGGAGCTTCTAAGGGGGCTATTGTGGCCTTGACCCGATCAATAGCACGGCACTATGGTAAGCAGAATATTGTGGCTTTTAATATTGCTCCCGGATTTGTGCGGACGGACATGGCCCAGGATTTCATGGATCAGTATGGTGAAGAATTTGCTTTAAGCGATATTGCATTGAATAAGCTTACGGAACCGCAGGATTTAGCTCCAATGGTAGTGCTTTTAGCCTCCGGAATGGCAGACCATGCCACTGGCTGCACTATTGATATTAATGCAGGGAGTTATGTGCATTGAATTCTAAAGAAATGAAAAAACGCTGCACCTGGTGCGAAAACACCTTTGACGAATATATAAGGTATCATGATGAAGAATGGGGTGTTCCTGTTCATGATGATCGGGTTCACTTTGAGTTTCTTATTCTGGAAGGCGCTCAGGCAGGCCTGAGTTGGGCGACTATTCTAAAAAGAAGGGACGGCTATCGCGCAGCATTTGCAGATTTTAACCCTGAGGAGGTAGCACAATTCAGCCATGAAAAAGTGGAGGCCTTGTTGCTCGATCCGGGTATCATAAGGAACAGGCTTAAGGTCCAAGGTACGGTAGTTAATGCACAGAAGTTTTTAGAGGTTCAAAAGGAGTTTGGCTCTTTCGACAATTATGTTTGGTCTTTTGTAGGAGGAAAACCAATTGTGAATGCCCGCAAAAACATGAAAGATGTGCCCGCAACTACGCCAGAGTCTGATGCGCTGAGTAAAGACCTGAAAAAAAGAGGGTTCAAGTTTGTAGGAAGCACCATAATGTATGCCTATATGCAAGCTTGCGGTTTGGTAAATGACCACACAACCGACTGTTTTCGCTACAGTCAGGTTTAGTTTTCAATACTTAGCACTACTTCTTTTCGGCTTAGCTTAACAGACCACATCCCCACTATTTGCTGCTGGTGTACCATAGGAGTAGTATATAAGAGAGTTTGCCCGTTGTCAAGCTTCTGAACATTAGGGGTTGAGGCTACACTATTCTTTCGGTTGTAGTCATAAGCTTTGAATATGGCCAATTCCTTTCCGGTGGGTTGCTCGCCCCTATCGAAAAAGTAAAACGATACGTTGGGCTTTGTTGAGTCCACTTTGGCCTCCAAACCGGCCTCCGTTTCTTCCAGTAAAAAGCCTTTGGCCAATGCGTTGCCTATTTCCATGGCCTTTTCCAATATTTGAGCATCAGAAACCACCTTGATCTCACGAGCCTCCATCTCTTTCTGTACCTGAGAGGTATCTATCTTCTGATTACTACAGGCCAATAGCACTCCCAAGAGAATAAAAGAAGAAAATACCTTGTACTTCACAACAGCATGTTTTTGCAAAGGTAAACAGCTATTGGTTTTGTTTGTTAATTTTGCAGCCTAATACTAAAGTCTATGATCGATAAACTAAAGGCAATTAAAGGAAGGTTCGAGGAGGTTTCTCAATTAATTGTGCAGCCCGATGCAATGGCTGACATGAAGGCCTACTCAAAACTGAATAAAGAGTACAAAGACCTCGAAAAGATTGTCAAAAAGTTCGATGAGTATCAAAACGTCATAGACAACATTAAGTCTACCAAAGAGTTGCTGAAGACAGAGAAGGATGAGGATTTCAGGGAAATGGCCAAGGCCGAACTGGACGATTTTGAGCAACGACACGAAGAGCTGGAAGAAGAACTTAAAATGATGCTCATACCCAAAGACCCGGACGACCATAAAGATGTAATTATGGAAATAAGAGCCGGAGCTGGTGGCGATGAGGCCGCAATTTTTGCCGGAGACTTGTACAGGATGTATGAGCGATTTATTGACTCTAAAGGATGGCAAAGAGAGCTGATAAGCTTGAACGAGGCTGCTTCCGGTGGCTTTAAAGAAATTGTTTTTAGTGTTTCTGGCGAAGATGTTTATGGCACACTCAAGTTTGAATCTGGTGTACACCGGGTTCAGAGGGTTCCTGTTACCGAATCGCAAGGCAGGGTACATACCTCGGCTGCCTCAGTGGCCGTGTTACCCGAAGTGGAGGATGTAGATGTTCATCTGGACATGAAGGATGTGAAGAAAGACACCTACCGAAGTTCAGGAGCAGGTGGCCAGCACGTAAACAAAACCGAATCGGCCGTACGCCTCACGCACATTCCTACCGGTATTGTGGTTGAGTGTCAGGATGGCCGCTCTCAACACAAGAATTACGACAAGGCTTTGACTGTGCTTCGTTCCAGACTTTATGAGATGGAGCTTAAGAAGCAACAAGACGAAATTGCAGGAGCTCGAAAATCACTTGTAGGTTCGGCCGATCGTTCCGACAAAATAAGAACCTACAACTACCCTCAGGGAAGAGTGACAGATCATAGAATTGGCTACTCAGTTCATAACTTGCCTACTGTAATGGACGGGGAGTTAGACGATTTTGTAGAAAAGCTGAGAATAGCTGAAAACACCTCCAAGCTGGAGGAAAGTGCTCAATGATTTATTTCCAAAAGGAAATAACGCTACCACCTTACCCCAGAGGTTTTCATCTGATTACCGAACAGGTATTGTCTCGCTTACCCGAGCTGAATCGGTTGCAAACCGGACTGCTCCATGTGCACATTAAACACACTTCGGCCAGTCTTACTATTAATGAAAATGCCGATCCTACAGTGCGGGCCGATTTCGAAACTCATTTCAATATTTTGGTTCCTGAAGAGGCCACACACTATCAGCACACCTTCGAAGGGTCCGATGATATGACCTCTCACATTAAAGCGTCATTGCTGGGTCCATCAGTGACTATTCCCATTACCAGAGGCCGATTGAACCTGGGTACATGGCAGGGAATTTACTTATGCGAACACCGAAACCGTGGAGGCTCAAGGAGCCTGGTGCTTACGGCACATGGTACTACCTGAAAAGGAGCCCGTGTTGTTTACATCAGGTTTTACCCTCATTGGTTTTTAGCCCGGCATAAGTGGCTGAACTAATGCCCATGAGCCCGAGTATGCCCGAATCAAGGTCGGGCATTTCAAACTTGGTTATTACCTCAAACACAAAGAAAATGCCTATAAAAAAGGTAAAAACCACGCTTTGGAAGCGCTGAATATTGATACCGTTTTCATCAGACAGAATTTGAAAGAGGAACGTCTGGTTTTTATGAATCGGTTCTTTCGTTTGTGCCTGGGCAGTTGCACCACTCTGTTCCAAAGTACGCATTTTGCTTATGTCAATGGTTTGAGCCGCTGCGGCTGTTCCCGCACTAATTCCGATAAGTATAAGCGTGTCTCCTGAAAGAGGCACAAGAATGCCGCTATCCGACCATAAGGCAATATAACAGCAAATAACAATCATAGTCCACTAGGCCAATTGCACACGAGAAAGGCTGTACTTTGTACTGTTAATGCCCTTGAGAAAGTAATTCTTTCGTACCAGGCTGAAGAAAACGAAAATAATGAGAAGAATAATGCCTCTGCCCACCCAGCTTCTAATGGGGAAGTAGGGGTCGAAATCGATGAGTATGTTTGCCTCGTCCATATGAATGTGTTGGCCGCTGCTGTTGCCAAAGCTCATTCTTACTTTCACTTCGTGCACTCCCCAACTATTTATTTCCCGACTGAGAAGACCACGAAGAGTATCAGCCTCATAAATCTGAAAAACCACAGAGTTGTTAGTTACATATTTGGCCGGAAAGGAGGTCATTCGGTAACCATTGATGTAAAGAAAAAGCTCTTGCGGTTCGCGCAGAGCCAGGCTGTCCGGTTTTTCGAAACGAAACTCAATCAAATCGTCCATAAATACCTCTTGCGGATTGCCACGACCCGGTTCGAGCACCTGAACAGATTTGAGGTTAATATGTTGAAAAGCGGACTGTGGGGTTTGTGATTGGCCTGTAAAAGAAAACAATAAGAAAAGGCCCAGGATAAAAAGTCGCATAGTGAAGTGTGTTTTGCTTAGGTAAGGTAGCAAAAACACTTCAATAATTTTAATCTATGGTTAGTGCTGGTAGTCTACCGGCTCCAACTCAAAAAGTTTGTTTACCGTGGTATTGAATATTTCGGAAATTTTAAGAGCCAGGGCGGTAGACGGAGTGTATTTACCCCGCTCTATAGCGTTAATGCTTTGACGGGAAACACCAACCATTGTGGCCAGCTGCTCTTGGGTGATCTTTTTCTTCTTTCGCTCTACCTTCAGGGAATTCTTCATTCGATGAGGTTTATTTTCGCTGTGAAATTAGAAGCAAAACCGCCTTGACTTATCCTGAAACTGGTTAACTTTTTATTACATTTTGAGCCGCAGAATGCCTTGTGTGTTACACCCCTGTTAAAAAACTATGAACCACTTCTTAACATGAAGCTTTTGCCATATCTTTGCGACCTAAACAATTAGAGATATGTTATTCGATCCACCAATTGCTAGCGGAGCCAATACTTTCATTTGGATTGTAGTAATCCTGATTGCTTTTGTAGGCGCAATTTCACAGCACGATGCTCTTTTCAAAGGCAAGAAAAAGAAAGAAGACGAGAGTCACTAAAGACTCTTTAAAAGCCCATAGTAGTCTAGCATAGTAATATGAAAGGCCTTACGGCTGGTAGTATCTGCTAGTATGGGTATGTATTCTGAATCTTGCTTGAGGTAAAATTCACACCCTCTTTCTAGTTGATCTAAAACTTGAGCGGCAAACTCAAGGTGCTTTTTTCTGTCCCCTTGTTCAAAGAAGATAAGGCCTCTAATTCCTTCATAGTCGCGCCATAATAGTTCGAACTCATCAGGATGTTTTATATAGGCATTGGGTTCAACAATTATTTCGCTTTGCTTGTATTTCCAGTCAATCTTAATGGATAAGTTAATGACGGGCTTAGAATCAGCCATTACTGCCGATTTCAACCTGATAATCTGCTTTAAGCGATTCTCTAGAGTGTCCTTTTGGTAATTGGGTAATCGTTCATTGGTGAAAAAGCTCATGTTGTAAGAAGCAAGCTTAAGATCGATTATCTCTTGACTGAATTTTGGAGTCTTTTGTTTTTGGCAACTAAAGGTGATGACTAAGATAAAAATGGCGAGAGCTCGGAAATGCATTAGAGTGAGTGTGTCAATACTCTAAAGTTAGCCGAAAATAATCGAACATGGTAACTCTGAAGGCTTCTCTGCTTTTCGAATCAATTAAGAATGCCTTTTTTACTCCATCCTTCATTATATAGAACTGACTTCCATTTTGTATCTGTTCATAGACTTTGGCTGCAAAGTCTAACTGATTCTTCTTATTTCCGCCTTCTAAACGGATTTCTCCACTTTTTCCATCTTCATTTTCCCAAATAACCTTTATATCGGACAACGAGCCTGCGGCTGAATTAGGTTCAAGCAGAATGTAGGCTTCGTCATATCTCCAATTATTAACAATACTGAGGTTCAACACGGGCTCTTCCGATTCTTTAACTCGCTTCTTAAGTCGATAGATTTCCAGTTTGGCTTCTTCCATTACCTCTACATCGTAGTAAGAACGCCTTACGTTTTTGAAGAATAGCTTAGAAGATTCATCGGTTTTAAAGCCAATAGTTGTCTGATTAACTTTCTTGTCTTTTGCCGGATTGCAAGCGGCAATAACAAGCAAGCTCAATAGCAATAAGGACAACCTTTTCATGTCGAATGGAACCTAATGATTGTTCTAAAGTTTGATTTCGCTCGCTGTTTCTTGAATCAATCGCCAGGCGTTTTCCACATGAAAGGCCTCTAAATTGGTGTTTCCAAAGGCTAAACGTAAAACAAACTTTCCTTTTAGCTTAGTTTGTGTGAAAAACAACTTGCCGGAATTGTTGATCTTATTCATGATGGCTTCGTTCAGTGCGTCAAGCTCAGATTCTTCTCCTTTGGTATACCTGAAGCAAACGGTGTTCATAGGAACGGGAGCCATCAGCTCGAAGTCGGCATGAGCATCAATCTCCTTGGCCAACCACTTTCCGAGCATAATATGCTTTCGGATTTTCTCCTGAATGCCTTCCACACCAAACTCACGAATGACAAACCAAAGCTTAAGTGCTCGGAACCTTCGGCCAAGGGGAATTCCCCAATCGCGATAGTTCTTCACCTCACCATCTACCGAGGTTTTCAGGTAGTCTGGAGTAATGGTGAAGGTATTGACTAAACTTACCGGGTCTTTCACAAAGTATGCTGTGCAGTCAAAATTGGTGAACATCCATTTGTGCGGGTTAAAAACGAATGAGTCGGCTTTTTCAATGCCTTCGGACATCCAGCGCATTTCAGGAAGTACCAAGGCTGTTCCGGCATAAGCTGCATCTACATGATGCCAGATATTGTGCTTTTGGCAAATGTCCCCTATTTCATCAATCGGATCTACAGCCGTTGTGCTTGTGGTACCTATGGCTGAAACCACACATAGCGGAATATATCCAGCAGCTTTGTCGGTTTCAATGAGCTCTTCAAGCTTTTCAGGGATCATGGCGTAGCCATCATCTACTTCTACCTTTCTCAAAGCCTCAATCCCAAAACCAGCAATTTTTACGGCCTTGTCTATAGATGAGTGAATTTGCTCTGAGGAGTAAATGGTAAATTTTCTTTCATCGAAGCCCTTTTCGTTGATGCTGTAATTAGTGGCTTTCTCCCTTGCAGTGAGCAGTGCACACAGTGTAGCGGTGGAGGCCGTATCTTGAATAACACCTGTAAATGATTCTGGCAAGCCCAACATTTCGCGTAGCCAATTCATCATTTGTTCTTCCAGTTCTGCTGCGGCAGGCGAAGTAAGCCATTGCATGCATTGTGCTCCCAAGGTGCTCATCAGCATTTCGGCCAAAACAGAGCCTTTGCTTTTATTGGCTGGGAAATAGGCCATAAAGTTGGGGCTCTCCCAATGCGTAATGCCAGGCATGATTATGTCATTGAAGTCCTTCAACATTTGGTCGAAAGACTCAGGCTGGTTGGGTGCTTTAGTAGGAATTTGTTTCAGAATGTCTCCGGGTTTTACCTGAGACATTACTGGGTAATCTTCAACCGATTCAAAGTAATCGGCCATCCAGTCTACCAGTTGGTGTGCGTGTTTTCTAAAGTCTTCAGTGTTCATTCCGATACGCTTATCTGCCATATTGTCCGATAACAAAGTTAGCATATATGTTGCAGGCCTTCTGTCGTAATTTTTACTAAAACCAAAATAGACGATGAAGAAAAAGTGGATAGTACTGATTGTGGTAGCGCTCCTGCTACTCATCGGTTATTCGAGTATTAAAGGAACATACAACACTATGGTGACCACAGAAGAGTCCATTAGCGCCTCTTGGGCTCAGGTAGAAAACCAATATCAAAGAAGGGCCGACCTTATTCCTAACCTGGTAAATACAGTAAAGGGATATGCCGATTTTGAGCAAGAAACCCTTACCCAGGTAATCGAAGCCAGAGCTAAGGCTACATCTATTAGCGTAGACCCTAACAGCTTAAGCCCGCAGGCTATTGATAACTTTGAGCAGGCACAGCAAGGATTAAGTTCTGCTTTGGGTCGATTGTTAGTGACTATTGAACGATACCCTGACTTGAAGGCTAGCCAGCAGTTTCAACAGTTGCAAGTTCAACTGGAAGGTACCGAAAACAGAATTGCCGTGGAAAGGAGAAACTTCAATGAACAAGTACAGAGCTACAATACGTACATTAAAACGTTTCCTAAAAATATATATGCCAACCTCTTTGGTTTTGAGTCCAAGGGGTATTTTCAGGCAACTACAGGAGCAGAGAAGGCACCAGAAGTAAGTTTTGACTAATGGCTGAAGCACATTTTACATCGGACCAGAAGCGCAGAATCAAAGCAGCCATTCAAGAGGCTGAGCTAAATACCAGTGGCGAAATTCGCGTGCACCTGGAAAACCATTGTAAAAAAGACAATGTGTTGGACAGAGCGGCTCAGGTTTTTGCTCAGCTAAAAATGCATGAGACGGAAGCCAGAAATGGTGTACTCATCTACATGGCCATTAAGGACCACAAATTTGGCATCATAGGCGATGGCGGTATCAACGCTAAGGTGGAGCCGGACTTTTGGGATATTACCAAAGAAAAAATGGTAAAACATTTTAAGGAGGGCAATTTTACAGAAGGCTTAGTGGAGGGCATTTTATGTGTAGGTGAAAGGCTAAAGGAGTTCTATCCTTACCAGAAAGGCGACATTAACGAATTATCGGACGATATCTCATTTGGCAAAAACTAATATGCGGAACTTACTAGTAATACTATTTATATCGATCAGCAGTTTAGGGTTTGCACAAACAGGAATTCCGGATGCGCCAAACCCTCCTCGTTTGGTTAATGATTATACAGGCCGAACACTGTCTCAGCAAGAACTACGAGCCTTAGAGAATAAACTTCTAGGCTATGAAGACACGACCTCAACTCAAGTGGCAATTCTTATTGTAGAGTCACTGAATGGTTATGAGGTGGTAGATTTTGCGCAGAGAACTGCTGAGAAGTGGCAAGTAGGTACGGCCAAAGACAATGGGGTTTTCATTGTTGTTTCTATTAATGATCGAATGGCCGCCATTGTGACCGGCTATGGAATGGAAGGCTCTATTACCGATGCAGCGACCTATACGATTCGCGAAGAATATATGAACCCAAGATTTAGAGAAGGCAACTTCTATAAGGGTTTGGATGATGCTACCGATGTCATATTCAAATTGGCCTCCGGAGAATTCAAAGCGGAGCAATTTGGACAGAATAGAAAAAGAAACTCAGATGGAGAAGGTGGTTCAGGAATTCCATTTTTCTTCTTATTCATTCTGTTCTTCTTTATCATACCTGCTATTGTGGGTAGAAGAAGAGGCCGAGGAATTGGCTCCAGAGGCTTGCCATGGTGGGCATGGCTAATGATGGGCAACTCCATGGGCAGAAGAAGAGATGACGACTGGGATAACTTCCGCGGTGGCGGTGGTATATTCGGTGGCGGCTCTGGTTTTGGCGGAGGAGGCGGAGGCTTCGGTGGTTTCGGAGGCGGCTCCTTTGGAGGTGGGGGTTCCGGAGGCAGCTGGTAAGTCAGTCAATCGGTTAATCAGGAAATTAGATATTGAGGCTGTCTCAAAAGCTAACTGTCATTCCCGACCCCGATCGGGAATCTCCTAAAACGGACTTCAAAAGCATTTAGAGATTCCCAGTCAAGCTGGGAATAACGATAACGGTAATTTTTGAGACAGCCTCTTTTATTTGATGACCAGTGATTTCAGCTTCTCATATCCTTCTGTATTAATTGGCACTTGGTGCTCCCTGACTTTTGCTTGGTGTTTTTCTAGCTTTTCTACGAGCTGAGAATTAATGATAAACGACCGATGCACCTGAACAAAGCTTTCCGGTATTTGGCCTAAAACTTCCTCAAAAGTCATTCTGGTGAGTGTGCTACGCTCCTTTTCCACCAACTTGAGATAGTTGCCTTCTCCTTTAATAAAAAGCAAATCCTGAAAGTTGATGCGTATATGCTCATAACCAGACTTTACAAAGAAGTAGTCTTCCTTTGCTTGTTTTAGACCCTCTTTTACTTTCATAACCGCTTTGAGGAAGCGGCCAAACTCAAAGGGCTTCAGTAAATAATCCACTGCATTGTGTTCATAGCTTTCCACAGCATATTCGGAATAGGCCGTGGTAAAAATGATCTGAAACCTGGCATCGGTAGCTTTTAGCAAGTCGAGGCCAGAGATATCTGGCATATTGATGTCCAGAAAGATCAGATCTACTTTATTGTTTTGCAGAAAGTCTAAGGCTGCAAAAGCATCGGTAAATGATTCTTCCAGTTGCAGGAAGGGGATTTTAGAAGCATGCTCTTCTACTACTTTCAAGGCGATGGGTTCATCATCTATGGCAATGGCTCTAATCAATTGAGTTCAATTTTAAGGTTGGCTTCAAAGCTTTCTTCATTCTCAAAAAGCTGGAAAAGGTGCTTGCCTGGATATAACATGGCAAGCCTTTGCCTTACATTGTCCAGCCCAATGCCACTCTCTTCTTCGGTAGATTTCAGCTTTTTATGATTACTGTTTTTCACATTTAAATGAATGGCTTCTTTGCTACAGCTCAATTTAATCTCAATCCATGAATTGTGATGCCCACTGACCCCATGCTTAAAGGCATTTTCAATAAAGGGAATAAGTAGCATGGGCGTGATTTTACCCTCACACGCTTTGTCTATCTCATACTCCAATCTCACTTTTTCATTTCCATCAACCCTTAGCTTTTGAAGCTCGATGTAGTTTTCCACATATTCAAACTCCCGGCTGATTTCAATAGTATCTTCCACATTTTCTCGAAGCATAAAGCGCATCATTTCACTAAGCTTTTGAATACCTGTGGAGGTCTTGTGGCTGCTTTCTTCCAGTGCTAAACCATACAAGCTATTGAGTGAGTTGAAGAGAAAGTGAGGGTTGATTTGTGATTTGAGTTGTGAAAGACTAGAGTCCTTGTGTCGAAGTTCTAGCCTCAGAGCTTGATTTTTTCTTATGTATTTTGAATAAAAGCTGAATTGAAGTAACGATTCAGATAGAATGAGTACAAAAAGAACGGTTGAAACTATCAAAAATGATGGAATGGTATAATTCAAATAGCGGTCACCAAAATGAAGGTTTAGTTCAGTTGAGAAATATATAATAGCTGCACCGCCTGATGTCATTATGATACATTGCGAAATCTTACTCCAAAAGTTCTTAAAACTCAACTGATCATTTACGCTAAAAGCTTCAAGAAATAGATAGGACATAGTAAAGGTTACTAAGGCAAATAGCAACGAGGTTGGAATCATTAGAGCGATTTGTGAAGGAGTTTCACCAACATTTACGAGTATATTTATGATGAGAATCAGTAGAAACTGAACGGTATAAAGCAACACCCAAAAATCCGAACCTAATACTCTAAATAGTTTCCCTTTTTCATTGTTTAAGTATTGAAGACTGTTTCTTATCAATAGCCCCAAAGAAACAGCAAAAAATGAGTGAATAGTTTGTCTTAAGAACAAATGGGAGAACATACTAATTTCTGAGGCAGCCACCTGACCATTATAAGGAGTGATTGAAAAATAGGGATTTGTAGCCTTTATAATCATCGAAAAAATCAGCCCTAGAACCATAGATATTAAAACAAGTATGGGCAAGGAGGCCTGCCACCCTATCTTTTTATTTAGGGGTTGATATATGTGTTTAAATGATAAGTAGGCAATGATCAGGTAGACCGTATATTCCGAGAATTTTTGAATTTTGAATGTCAATAGTTGATTAGCGATAAGTGCATCGTCATTGATCAGTTGTGATATTCTCCTTTGGTATTCTAGACCATGTAATGCGTTAAGCTGAAAATATTTTTCTGCAAAAAATAGTACTACTGCAACGAGCACCAGAACCTTTAAGATTATAGATTTTTTCATGCTTTTTACTTCAACATTAACCAATCACCGTTCTCCATTCCACCAAATGTGACCAACCACAACCTAAAAGTGACGAATTTCTAACAATGCTATGCTGAGTAGAATTAAGTCGTAAATTCACCCCCAATCAACGAATACCAATTACCTAACTGACCTAATAATGAATACTCCGTTTCACTTAGCATTCCCTGTCAAGGACATCGAATCTACCAGAAGCTTTTTTGGCGAATTACTCGGCTGCGAAATTGGTCGCTCTACCGATAAGTGGATCGACTTTAACTTCTTCGGCCATCAGCTCAGTGCGCATGTTAAGCCAGAAGAGCTAGCCCAGGCCAATACCAATGCTGTTGACGGTAAAAACGTACCTGTTCGTCATTTTGGAGCTGTTTTAGAATGGAACCAATGGCATGAGCTTTCAGAAAAGCTTAAGCAGCACGGCATCGATTTCGTGATAGAACCATACATCCGTTTTGAAGGAGAAGTTGGCGAACAAGCCACCATGTTCTTCTTAGACCCAAGCGGAAATGCACTGGAATTTAAGTCGTTCAAAGACCCATCTCAGATATTTGCTAAGTGACAAAAAAGTGACCGTATAGAAGACCTTCTATGCCTCGTTAGTAAGCCGCAAAATAGTCTTCCAAGTCTTTAAGCGTTGAGCTGCTCGTTTTAATGTCTTGCTTTACTTCGCCTTTTTCTAAGAGCACTATGCGCTCACAAACCTCTGTAACATGGTTGAGGTCGTGGCTAGAAATTAGCATTGTTAGCTGATGGTTCTCTTTCCAGTCTCTCAGTAAGTTTTTCAGTCTAATTTGAGTGGTTGGGTCTAAGTTGGCAAAAGGTTCATCGAGCAATATTACTTCTGGTCGGCCCATCAATGCAGCAGCTATACCCACCTTCTTTTGGTTACCTTTAGAGAGGTCTCGAATGTATTTATTTTGGCCAATAATCTCGCCATTAAAAAGGGCTTCGAATTGGCTCAAAAACTCTTTGAGGTCTCCCTGGGAGTAATCGTGCAAAGAGGCCACAAACTCAAAATACTCGTCAGGAGTTAGGTAGTCAATCAAAAAGGACTCATCCAGAAAAGAACCGGTATAGTACTTCCAGTCTTCGGTTTGGCTCACATTAACTCCCTTAGAAAGCACCTCTCCCGAACTGGCCCTTACCAGGTCTAAAATCATTCTAAAAAAGGTTGTTTTACCGGCTCCGTTGTTACCTACCAACCCAAAACTCTCTCCCTTGCCAATGACAAGCTCAGGAATATCGACTACGGTTACACCCTTGTACTGTTTTGTAAGTCCTTTTACGTTAATCATGTCTTATTCGAATTTATTGAGCCCTGAATCCTGCTGCTATTTTGTGTCTGTTTTTGACGAACGATTGGGCTATATAGTTCAACCACTTATCGCGAAGTATAAACCCTGTCAGACCCACAACCCCCAGCGTTATGAGTCCATAATCTTCTATGTCCAATATTATAAATGGAACAAAAACCAGGTATGGCAAAAATATGATCGGTAGTGCCATCAAGAACTGGGCTGCCCCAACCCCTTCGTAGTTAAAGGCTGCGCGTTTGCTCAGGTCAATTTTTTTGGGGCTAAAAAGAGCAATTCGCATAACCAAAAACACATTGACTCCAATGTTAAAAAGGAAGCAAACCAGGTTAATGAAGACAATCTTCATTCCGAAATAGGCATAGCCCAACGAAAGCACAAAGGCTATAGCGCTAGTAGCTACAAACAGGTAGTACTTGGCTTCAAAGTATTGATGAAAGGTAACTTTTCGGGTAAGTACAAAATCGAAGTAGCTGCTTTCCCAACTCAGTAAAAACTGCCCATACTGAATAAAGAAAATACCCGTAATAAAAATGCCTACAAATAAGAATATCCAGCTCATTTGTTGATACTGCTCCTCGGGATAAAAGATGAGTCCATAGAGTAGCAAAAAACTGGCAAGAAACACCGCACTTTTAGGGCGTTTGTGTCTCAAGATTAATTTAAGCTCCAGAGCAATGAGCTCTCCTACACGGCCAAAACGTTTAAGAAAAGCAAAATCTCCGGCAATTTTCGATGTCTTCTTTTTGGTAGATATCTCCTCCGGATAGGTATTGGCCGCCAGAAAGCGGTAGTTGGCATTGTAGGCAACAAACCACAGCAATAATGGAATCAATGCATAAACAGGCTGACCAAGCAAGCCATTGAAGAGTGTAGCGGAAAGCTCAGAGAGCGAAAATACTTCATAGTAGTCTGCAGCCCCCACAGCCATAAACAGGCCTGCTATTACCAACAACAGATTGGGCTGTTCATTAAGCTTTTTCTTGAATAGTATAGTGAGAAAGTGCAGAGTAAAAACAAGGCTAATAATGGCCAGAAGCCAGCCAAGACCGGGAAGAAAACCCGCTTCGGGTACAACAGTGCTTAATGTAAAAGGCAGAAAAATGAGTATTCCGAGAAAGTTAAAAACACTCAGGTGGCTTTTTCTGAGCATAAAGTGCAGCATCTTCTTTTTGCGCATGGGTAGGTGCAAGTAGGGCTGAATAGCCAATACCGGCACATTTTGTAAAAAGAATCGCAAGAAAAACTCAAAAGCAAAATAATAAATGACAAAACCACTCACCACCTCTATAGGGCTTTGCCCGGGAAAAACCGACTCCAGTATTTTGGGCAAGAAAATACCCACCAGTAAAACATAGAACAGCAACATTAAAGCAGCGAAGCCCAGAAAAACGTTAGCAATAAGGTTTTTGGCCCAAATGGGAGATCTTAGTTGCTGTTTAAAAGAATGGCTGAGTAGTGTTTGAATCATAACGGTTTAGTTAAGAGCCGCATCCAGGGCTAAAATGCAGTCCAAAATGGCGTGCACCGCCTTTATGTAGAAATCTTTATTAACGTTCTCAAAATCATCGGTAGGCTTGTGATAATGCTCATGATCTTCTACACCAAAGTAGAGAAAAGGGATTCCCTTTTTATGAAAAGGGCCATGGTCCGAAGAGTTGGTCCAGTCGTCATTGCCCAGGTCGGGAGAGTCATGTCCAAACTTGAGCTGCAGAGGCAATACATTCACTTCCTGAATAATAGGTTTTAACTGAGGGTAGTGGTGCGTACCGGCTACGTAAAGCTCATTCTTATCGTTCATGCTGATCATGTCCATGTTAATGTTCAGCTTGATCATCTCTTGCGGAATGCTAGGGTCATTTACAAAAGCTTTAGCCCCTTGCAAGCCCATTTCCTCGGCATCAAGCGCAGCAAACACCAGCGTATGTCGGGGTTTGTAACTCTGAAAATATTCTGCCAGTGCCAATAAGGCAGCCACTCCGGAAGCATTATCATCGGCACCATTGTACACCACCCCATCACGAACACCCAGATGATCGAAGTGAGCAGTTATAACAAAGGCAGTTTGTTGTTCACCTTTAATGTAGCCCACAATGTTTTCGCCCTGAATGGTATCGCCTCTGGAGGTGGTAAAAGAAAAGGGGTGCCTGAAGTCATCCTGAAGGCTCTTCAGGCGCATATTTTCCATTTGCTTAATAATGAATCTTCGGGCGGCCTCGGCTCCATTGGTTCCGGTTCTTCTGCCTTCGGCTGCGTCATGAGAAAGTTTTCTCAAGTCTTCTAGCATAAATTCTGTATCCAGCCGATCTAACTGGGCCTGGCTCTTGAGGGAAAACAGACAAAAGAGAAGAGAAAACAGAATGAAATTTGAATACCTTTGCATCGTTATGGGAGTTGTAGAAAGCATATTGCTATCTGGTTGCTGATTCGATCCTTTCTTAAACATAATCAATACCTTAACAAGATTTGCGCTCATTTGCCTACAAATTTCTGTTCATTACCTCTCTGCTAACCATCGCTTTGGTTGGCCATGCACAAACCGATATCAAAAATATTCTTGAGAACCTTAAGCTCAATCAAGCCCTTTATCCTCCTGAAGATATTTTACAGACAAAATCAGTTGTACTTTTTTCTGTGCCGATGGATGATGACGCGACCGAATGGCAGAATATGCTCGATGAAATGCAACAGTTTTTTGCAGAAGTGGGGGTAGATGCCGTGGCTTATTTACCGCTCAATAATTACGATGTGGGTATGCACACCCCCCAGGCTTTTCCCGAGTTTATCAAAACCAGAGGTATAGAAAATCTCATTATATTTTCAGCACCACACCTTAAAGGGCCTTATTTCATAGCCATATTACCCTTTAACAAACAAAACACCCTCTACAACCCCGGTACTTCTGCTTTTGCCCGATTAGCTTCCGATCCCAAAACGGTATGGCAAGAACTGGGCTCCTATTTTAAGACCGACCAGTTTAGGAGAACCAACCTGCTGGTGAATGAAAATCCGGAAATGTTTTACCCCACCGTTGCGCCAGGTTTGATAGCCCGGTCTATTCCGTCACAGGTGGCAGAGTTCAAAATTGCTCTAAAGCCTTACGATGCTCAAAGAGGCCAAAAGGAACCTGTTTACAGATTACACCATAGCCATATTTTTGCAGCCGACTCTTTGCAACAAGTCTTGATGAGGCAAAACCAGGCCCTGGAAGCTCTGGCGGCCGACACTACTAACACCATGGCACTGGTAGATCGTGCAGCCACTTCAGCCGAATTGAGGAGAGCCGGGTTTATCTATGAGTTGCAAATGGTTCAAGGAACGGAAGAAGAGGTAAGCAAGTGGATTCCTTTTCCAAACCGGACAAAGACCGGAAAGCAAAGGGTGTATAAATTCTATTTGAATGACCTTCGAACCAACACCATTTATGTTGGAAAAGAGTGGGATGCCTCAGGCGACTGGTTTTTGGCGCTTGCTCGTTTTGTGGAACAAATTAGACTTGCCGCTACTCAGAAAGGCAATTGAGAACGGTTATTTTCCACACATCCCAAAATTGAGCCTACTATTTGTACGGATACCTATCTTTAACAAAAACCAATGATAAAATGAGGACAGTAAAAGTATTTTTTGTGTGCTTGTTGCTATGCACATACTCCGCATTTGGGTTTCAAAACACCCAAATCGATTACAATGCACTTTATAAAATAAAGGATGAAGGCCTGAACAACAGCCAGGTGATGGACATTGCCTGGAACCTCACCGATAGGATTGGACCTAGACTTACGGGTTCAGAAGGCTTAAAAAGAGCTTACGATTGGACGGCCGCTCAAATGAAGGAGTGGGGTCTTTCTAATGTGAAAGTAGAGCCATGGGGTGAGTTTGGAGAAGGCTGGGACGTAAGAAAGTCTTATCTGGCCATGACAGTACCATACTACCAGGCGTTAATCGGTATTCCAAAAGCCTGGACACCGGGCACCAACGGACCTATTTCGGCCGAAGCGATATATGTAGACGTAAGTTCCGAAGCCGATCTTGCTCAATACAAAGGCAAACTCAAAGGAAAGGTAGTTTTAATGCCCACCAACATTGAAGCAAAAACCACTTTTGAGGCAGATGCCACCCGTTGGACGGAAGAGCAGCTGCAAGACATGACCACCGAAAGAGTGAGTAATGCGGATGGTTCTTTTAGCCAAAGAAGAATATCAGACTTCAGAAGAGCAGCCAACTTGAGAAATGCCGCCTATCAAATGTTTAAAGACGAAGGAGTGGCCATGGTGCTCAATACACACAGAGGAGGAGGACAAGGTACTTTCTTTACTTCTAATGGTGCTCGCAGAGAGGAGAACCCCCTTCCTGAAATGGAAATAGCTCCGGAACATTACAACCGAATGGTAAGACTTTTGGTGAAAGGTGAGCCGGTTAGAATAGAAGCCGACACAAAAACCGAATTTCACACCAAAGACCTGCAGGGCTACAATGTAATTGCAGAAATTCCGGGTTCAGACCCTAAGCTTAAAGACGAAGTTGTAATGCTTGGTGCCCACCTCGATTCTTGGTTTGCGGGCACAGGAGCCACAGACAACGCGGCTGGTTCGGCCACCATGATGGAGGCCATAAGAATACTTAAAGAGTCGGGCGTGCCGTTAAAGAGAACTGTGCGAATTGCTCTTTGGAGCGGTGAAGAGCAGGGTCTTTACGGTTCAAGAAACTATGTTCAGAAAGAATTTATGAACAATGGTATGCCTAACAAAAAGCACGAGCAGTTTTCGGCCTACTACAATATGGACAATGGAACAGGTGCCATCAGAGGTATTTACCTTCAGGGCAACGAAGCCATTCGTACCATTTTCACCGAGTGGTTCAAGGTGTTTGAAGACATGGGTGCCAGTACTGTAACCATTAGAAATACCGGAGGAACCGATCACCAGGCTTTCGATGGTATTGGTTTGCCGGGCTTCCAGTTTATTCAAGATCCTATAGACTACGGTACAAGAACCCACCACACCAATATGGATTTGTACGAAAGACTACAGGCAGCCGACTTGAGAAAAAATGCGGTGATCATTGCTACAATGGTAATGCAAACCGCCAATATGGATCAGAAAATGCCTAGAAAGCCTAAGGTATTTGATAACCTTAACAGAAGCAGATAGCTTGTAAACTACTGCAAGTAAAACTCATTATAGACTGCCGACTCTGCCAAGGGTCGGCAGTTGTTTTATATGCCATTGCCCACAGGTTTAGGCCTTTAAAAAAGCCACCTATTAAGTCAGACTATCGGGCTGAGGGCTAGTATAAATCCTGATTTACGAAAGGAATGAGGGCTAAGACTACAGCCGGTTCGTAGTATTCGGCCCGGTTGATCAGGTCTTTAGTGAGAATACCTACCGCACCATTTTTCTGCTTAGAGTTGGAACGCTTAAAAACCATATCGTCTGCCACTCCGAGCTCTATGCCCTTATGAATGAGCTGCTGAATTTGTGGAGGAAGATCGAAACTTGCTGTTCGTGCTTTTCCCCTTCGGGTGGAAGAAACAATGTATACCCAGGCAAAAGCCTCCATGCTCTGGTGTACCTCATCAATACCACCTTCTATACCCACCCAGTAGTGAGCCTCAGGAACAAGCCTACCGGCATTTTCGGCCCGGTTTTGGGCTCCCTGCAAGGTTTCTTTGTCGGTCATGGGCTGGTCGGCCACTCCTGATGGAACCGAAATACCCTCCACTAGTATACGACTCTCGGGAAATACCTTTTTAAAGGCGGCAGCCGTACAGTTAATCTTTACCGGGTTTTTAGAAGCAACAACTACTTTAATTTCCTTCATTCAACTGTGCCAGTTTCTCCGTCATGCCAAGGCGCTCATAATATACCTTGAGTGCCCTCATTACTTTCTCATCTTTCGGGTTAACCTCCCGGGCCTTCTCCATATATGGCAGTGCTCTTCGGGTCCAATCATGGCCAATCTGCTCGGTTTCTTTGCCGCGTATTTCGTATTCTTCCTTGCTCATAAGGTTTACGCGCACATAAACCCTATTGGCCTGTTCGTTAATCATTACCGAATAATTGTAGTTGGCTGTAAAGTCGTTCGGAAAGCTTGTCAGATAACGCTCGTAACTTCTGGAAGCCATTTCAAAGTAGCGCTCCGATCGCTCAGGCTCGCCATTCAGGTAGGCTTCTTTAAATATCCGATCGTACAGGTCGGCCTGTCTAAGCACCAGCATGGCGTTGTTGGGGTTACGCTGTATGGAGGTTTTAAGCACCGACTCGGCTGCTTCAAATCGCTTGAGACGAATGAGAATGCTGATTTCCTGAAAGATATAGGGCAAGTGATTGGGATACTCAAAAAGGGCTTCTTCCACAATGTCCAGTTGCTGTGTATCGGGCACACCCAAAGCCTGCTGGCATACAATGAGGCCGTTGTAAGCATTTTTAGAAAGGCGCATAAAATCTCTAAGTGCCAGGTAATTATCTATAGCCTTTTGGTATTGACCTGCATTTTGAGCACTTAGGGCCGCGTATAAATAGCCGGTAGAGTCGGCAGGCTTTAGTATTTGAGCTTTCTCGAACAACTCGGAGGCCCTACTGAACTTGCTACTTTGGAAATCGGTGATGCCGTTATTAATAAAGTCAGCCCACAGTAGTTCAATCTGATTGTTCGCCAAAATGTGAAGATTGTTGGAAGGGTCCGTGAGTTCTTTAGTTTTCTTGTAGGCTTCGGCTATGGTGGTAACCAGCTGTTTTTGATCGGCTTTAATCTCCTGAATGGCCGGGTCGTTCGATTTCAAGATTTCATGATACACCCTTGCCTTAGTGTACCATGCCCTTGGGTTTTGTTTAGCCTCCACAGCTTGAAAGGCCTCATCTATCGCGGCTTTGGCCTCCACATAGTTCTTGTCGTTGAGGAAGGTGTTCGCCACAGAAATCAGGTCCTGCGCACGAGCGTGCTCGGTTAAGAGGGAAACCAATATGATGACGACATATTTCAATGATCCAGCCTTGCCGCTAGTGGCAAATTTAAAAGATTTGAGAGATTCTATTAAAAAGTTGAGGCTTGAATGAGAATTAAATATACACCTCTTTTCAAGACACTTAAATATAAAAAAATGTATTTGACACGCTTTTAATCGAAACAGGTGTCTATCAGGGTGTAATTCAATACGTTGCGGATAAAACTGGGATATTCCTGGCACAATCCCAAAAAACAAAGCGGCTCTTTAGAGATTAGGTCTGTTGTGGTAAATAGTGGCTTCGGTTAGCCACTATTCGGCAGACTTCTCTATTGAGCCGCTTTGCAAAGCCTAAAGAGCTTTTACTTGCTCCAGTTAGGCAAAGCCCCTGCCAGCCATGGGCTGTTTCTGCTGCCAAGCTTTCGGTGCATTGCCTCCATTCGGCTTTGAAGAGCTCGCACCGAGGTCAAAATCGGAGTAAACTCATCGGCCGCAATTTCATAGTTTTTAATGGATGTGCCCGTAACATCTGAGAGCGAGCCATAGATGTCGTAGGCGGCACTTTGGGCGCGCTGGCGCATGTCATAGTCACCATCCATATCGAGTCTCCCCAGGTTGGGGTCTCCATTCATTGCTATGTTTATGGCTTCCAGTTCTTTTTCTAATTCATCAATTTCTTTGAGCAATTGTAACGATTCCTGAATAGGCATGGCTTTAGCCGATGCTCTGAAGACATCCAACTCACCGCCCATTTCAGAAAGGACCGACCTAGTGGCGTTCATGGCTGCTACCAGGCGGGCTGCTTTCTTCTTAAACTCTGCCATGGCCGACCAATTTGCGGCAGGCAGGGTGCGGTTATTGAGCTCCGACACGCGGAAAGGTACGTTACTAACCAGCTCCGAAAGCTCGCCTTTCAGCACCTGACTCATGCTTACCGTGTAAGTACCCGGCACTACAAACACGCCCGTAGAGCTGAGGCTCGATGAAGGGTTGGCCTGACGGGCATTTACGCTATAAAAGTTCATGTATGTAAGATCCCAAACTATTTGGTTTAGTCCTTTGCGCAACGGACTTCTCAGCTCACTCACTACTTCTCCGGCCTGGTCTTTAATGGTGAATATCAGGTAAGAGGGGGCTTCATTTTGCTCGGCTTTGTATTCCTCCAAACTAGGATACGGAATGGCCTCTCCTTTTTTAAAGGCTTCAGACTCCCGCCTGTTTCTTTCGGCCCTCAGAGTGGTAGTGCCTTCTTTGAGATAATAGTTAATAATAGCTCCCGTTTGAGGGTTGGGGGCAGAATAGTGCATTTCGCCCTGAAAACCGTGCTCTCTCGATCCCAAAGAGCCTAGTGGAGTCCATTCGTTGAACATTTTGGCTTCGGAAATAGAAAATATATGAGCTTGTTTTTCGGCAATCTCCTCAGAGAATTCTCTTAAAATGCTGTAGTCGTCAAGCACATAAAACCCTCGGCCAAAGGTGCCCAGTACCAGATCGTTTTCTCTTTCCTGAATAGCCATGTCTCTCACGTTAATTGTAGGTAGCCCGGCCTTTAGGGCCTTCCAGCTTTGACCTCCATTCAGGCTTACATGTACGCCATATTCAGTGCCCGCAAAAAGAATGTTGGCATTTACATGGTCTTGTTCCAGAGCATACACCGATCCTTCGGGCAGGTTACTGCTTATGCTTCGCCAGGTTCTGCCTTTGTCATTACTCACATAGACATATGGAGTAAAGTCTCCACTTTTGTGATTATTAAATGCCGCATACACAGTGTTTACATCGTGTTTTGAGGCAATAAGGTCATATACATAAGTGTTTTCAGGTACTCCGGGAAAGCGGTTTATCTTAAACCAGTTCTTGCCTCCATCTTCCGTTACACTAATCTGCCCATCGTCAGAACCCACATAAATTAGCCCTTGCTGAAGTCTGGACTCATCGAGCGATACTGCGGCACCGTATCTGGAAGTAGATCCATTTTTGGCTACTGCATCCATAGGCCATATTTTACCCATTACAGGCAACAGGTTCCGGTCTATATCCTGATCTAACTCTCCGCTAATCACCTCCCAGGAGTTCCCGCGATCGGTACTTTTGAAAAGTTTGTTTCCAGCAAAGTATATGGTTTTATGGTCGTGTGGACTCACCATAAGGGGAGAGTCCCAGTTGAAGTTATATTCTTTTTCTCCTTTTTCCGGACGGGGAACAATGGTTACACTTTCTCCACTTTTTCTATCGAAACGAATGAGGCCTCCATTTTGCGATTGAGCATACACAATATTGGGTTCAACAGGGTCGGGTACCGACTCAAAACCATCGCCTCCTTGAGTCACAATCCAATCGGAACTAATAATTCCGTGTCGGCTCACCGTTTGCGAGGGGCCATGTAGGCTGTAGTTATCTTGGGTTCCGCCCATTATGTTGTAAAAGGGTTCTGCATTGTCTACCGAAACTTTATAGAACTGTGTTACCGGCAGGTTGGTAAAAAACTTCCAGTTTTCTCCCTGATCAAAGCTTTCATACACACCGCCATCGCAGCCCTGAAGAATGTGCTTGTTGTTTTTAGGGTTAATCCACATAGCGTGGTTATCCCAGTGCTTACTCTTTTCTCCCAGTTGGGTGAAAGTTTTTCCTCCATCAACCGTCACCATGGTGAATGTGTTGAGAGAGTACACACGGTCTACATCTACCGGATCGGCTACAATCTCCTGATAGTAGTTTCCGCTGGTAGAATGGTTGCTCATTTTTTGCCAGGAGGCTCCACGATTCGTGCTTCTGTAGAATCCGCCTTGCCCGTTCTGTGCTTCTACAATGGCATAAAGTACTTCAGGGTTGGCGGGAGAAATGGCCATACCTATACGTCCCTTGTCCACTCCCGGAAGTCCGCGGTTTATCTTGTCCCAAGTTTTGCCGGCATCGGTAGATTTGTATATACCCGACTCCGGGCCTCCACCCAGGTAGGTCCATTGTCTTCTCCTGCGCTGATGCGCGGTGGCATAAATTACATCGGGGTTTCTGGGGTCAAGGTGTACCTCGTTTACCCCCGTATGCTCCGATATTTCGAGTACCTTTTCCCAGGTTTCGCCACCATTGGTTGTTTTGTAAAGACCTCTGTCGCCTCCTGCACTCCACAAGGGGCCATAAGCAGCCACATATACTACATCCGAGTTTCTGGGGTCTATAGCAATCATGCCAATGTGCTCAGACTTTTTTAGGCCCATGTGTTTAAATGAGGCTCCTCCATCAATGGATTTATAAATGCCGTCACCATAAGAAACCGAGCGCTGGTTGTTGTTTTCTCCGGTTCCTACCCAAATCACATTGTGGTTGTTGGGGTCCATGGCCAGGGCTCCTATAGAGTAGCTGCCATAATTATCAAAAATGGGATCGAATGTAGTACCGGCATTCGTGGTTTTCCATACCCCTCCGGCAGCAGCGGCTACGTAAAACTCGGCAGGGTTATCAGGGTTCACCGCCAGGTCAGCTATTCGACCCGATGTAAGGGCCGGACCCACGCTTCTGAAACGAAGGGTGTTTAATGAAAAGCCATCGGAAGGGTCTTTTTGAACCGCTGTACTTTCCGTTTTTTGATTTCTTCTTTGGGCTTGTGCCTCATACCATGAGAAGGAGCAGGTAAGGACTACCAGTACAAGCCAGTAGGGCAAATATTTTTTCATGAATAGAATGAGTTTGATTCTGACAAAAGAACAAGTTAGTCCTTCGCTCCAAATTATTTTTTCCTCTGATCAAAAAACCTGATTTCACCAGTTATTGGAAGCGCATTTTTAGTACCCCTCCGATAATATTTAGTTAATTGCTATTATATTTAGCATTGCTAAATATAATACTATGATAAAAGGAAGAGGAGCACAGATTCAGGTGAAGAATAGGTTTTTGCTGCACGAGTACGTACAGGAGCATCTGGAAGGAATAGATGAATACGATGAGGGGGCTCCTCCTACCCAATATGTTCCCATATTCCCCAAAACCATAGTCAACAAAGTGGTAAGTCCCGATGTAGGCATGGAGTTTTCGCTAAATCCCTATCAGGGCTGCGAGCACGGCTGCATTTATTGTTATGCGAGAAACTCCCATGAGTACTGGGGCTATAATGCCGGGCTTGACTTCGAACGCGTAGTCCTTTATAAGCAGAATGCCCCTTCCCTGCTCGAAAGCTATTTTCAGAAACCCACCTATGAGCCAGCCACCATTGTACTTTCAGGCAACACAGACTGCTATCAGCCAATAGAGCGCAAGCTCGGCATTACCCGAAAACTTCTGGAGGTCTTTTTAAAATATAAACATCCGGTGGGCATTATTACCAAAAATGTGTTAGCAACCAGAGATGCCGACCTTCTCAGTGATCTGGCTAAGGACGATTTGGCTACTATTATCTTTTCTGTAACAACGCTGGATGAAAAAGTAAGGCGAAAACTTGAACCCCGAACAGCTACTACACAGCAGAAACTCAGGGCAATAGAGGCGCTGAGCCGTTTGGGTGTAAACTGCAACATTATGATTGGCCCAATTATTCCCGGGCTGAACGACCATGAAATTCCCAATATTATGGAGGCCGCCTCAAAGGCCGGAGCAAGGAGTGCAGGCTTTACCATGGTCAGGCTAAACGGTCAGATTGGTCAGGTTTTCGAGCATTGGGTGAAAAAGGCTTTTCCCGATAGAGCCACTAAAATACTTAACCAAATAAAGGGAGCCCATGGCGGGCAACTCAACGACAGCCGTTTTGGAAAGCGAATGCAGGGAGAGGGTATAATGGTTGAATCGATTCATAAGCTGTTTGCTATAAGCAAGACCAAATACTTTGGAAATTCACATCACAGGCCCCCTCTAAGGACAGATTTATTCGTGAAAACCAAAAGGGGGCAAATGGGCTTGTTTTAGGGGTGTTTTTTAGCAAGACAATGAGCCATAAATGGATTTTTTATAGCTCATGAATGGATAGTTTCGTGAGCCATATGTTTATAGTCAGTAGCATAGCATTTTCCTACTCCTTCTAATTTCTTATCTTCATACGCACCAACTAAATTAAGCGTACTACAATGAACACAAACACAAATCGGGTTTTTGACCATGTATTCATTATCATGTTCGAGAACCAATACCGGAGCTATGTAATGGAAAACGAATATTTCCGGGGTCTCGCCAGGCAAGGCATAGACATGGCTAACTACTTTGGGGTAATGCATCCCTCGCAAACCAACTACATTGCTTCGATTGCTGCCGAGCTATGTAATATGACAGACGATGACCCACCTCCGAGCCCACTTGAGCAGCGCACCATCGTAGACCTGATAGAAGAATCGCCCTATAGACTCGACTGGAAGGCATATATGGATAGCTACATACCTCAAAACCAACCGTGGTCTGAAGGCATGCAGCCCAAAGACGAGTATCCGTATATGATTAAGCATAACCCATTCTCTTCTTTCAAAAACATTATTGAGAATGAGTCCAGGTGGAAGAAAATCCAGAATGAAGCAGCCCTTTACTCCGATTTGCTCAATGGTACTCTTCCGGCCTACAGCTGGTTTACTCCCAATATGTGGAACGATGGGCACTATCTGGACGGAACGAATCCGATCGATATTCCGGCCGATAAAGACAAGCAGCCCAAGGAACGCGCCCCTACTTTAGTCGATCAGGCAGCCGTTTGGCTGGAAGGTTTTTTTAATTCGCTCAACTTTCCAGGGCCCAACTCACACTTTCCCCCCAACACGCTTGTCGTAGTGACTTTCGATGAGGCCGATTTTGAAGCGGCATACGATCTGCCCAAAGACAAAAAATATTTCTATGATGGTCCCAACCAGATTTATACCGTCCTTCTTGGAGATATGGTACAGGCAGGAGGAGTAGCTTTGGAAGGCTACAACCACTACAGTTTAATCAAAACCATTGAGCACAATTTTGGCTTGGGATCTTTGGGTAAGAATGATAAAGAGGCCAACTGGTTTAAGTTTTTGTGGGGCGAAACGTTTATTTGGGAAGCTCCGGAACCGACTCCTTTTGAGGTTTCAGGTCAAATGACCTCTGCGAACTACAAAGACGTTCTTTATATGGTTTATGCTGAAGAAGGAGGGGCTTTGCATTATGCCACTTTCGATGGTGACCATTGGAGTGAGAGCAGAACCGTGGGTGTTTCAGCTTCAGGGCTATTAGCCATGGCCTCAACAAGCGATCAGTTGACCTTGGCTTATGTTGACGAGGGAAAACTGATGACCCTCAATTACTCAGAATCCAAAGGTTGGGGCAGGAAGCCTCTGCTTATGGAACAAGGCGTGAGTAAAGTAAGCATGGTAGCATTTAATGAAGCAAGCCAGCTGATGTTGGCTTATTCAGACGCTTCAGGCAATGTACATTCTATGGTGACCGATAACTCTGGCCAATGGCAACCTTCCGTTGCAGTGGGTTTTAGCAGTGCTGGAGAAATTCAGCTGGGAGTTTTGGGGCCATCTATCTATTTGATTATGCAGGACACCGCTTCAGGTCAAATGATGATATGCTCCTATAATACGGCCGACTTCAACGTGGTGACTTTGCAGAAATCTGCCTACAACGGCCCGCAGAGCAACACCTCTAAAGACAAGTGGTCGCCCAATGTCTATCCGGTCGCCCATTTTTCTGCTGCAGCCTATGCAGGAACACCAAAGGAGAAAGAGCCTGTTTCTCAACCCTATTTGGGCTCAGGCGAGCTGGCTTGTGCTACGCTCGATGGAGTGATGCACCTGGTGCATCGCGGAGTTGGCAACGATTTGTTGCTTACCGAATCGTTTTCGATTCATGGATTAATGACTCCGGAACACCCCATTTCGTACGACCCTGCGCAATCGGCCACAACTAACTCCGGTTATGGAACACTGGCTCAGGCCGGCTGGTCGGAGCAGTCAGCTATATTGGGAGCCTATGCTTCGGGGGCTACAGGTATGGCCGAAGTAAATGGAGAATTGATTTTGCTCTTTGTTAAAGAAAACGGAGCATTGGAAATGGTAAGAGGAGGTTATTAGCCTCCTTTTATATACTGGCAGAGGGAAGGGGGGTGAAAATTGTATCGGATATTGAGTACAGCGTATTGAGATAATGAGCTATAAACGGATTATTTATAGCTCATAAACAGGTAGCTCTGTGAGCTATAAAGCCTAATTTTTATTATTTGTCAAATATTGAAAAGATTAAGAATATTGCATAGATTAGATTATGGCTAACTTCAAAAGCATAAATGTGCCTCTTACCGATGAAATGAAGCGTTTTGTTTCGGAGCAAGCTGGTGATGGCACTATGTATTCCACCCCAAGTGAATATGTTCGCGATTTAATTCGGCATGATCATGAGAGAAAAGAAGCAGAAGCACTTCGAGAGTCAATTCTGGAGGGATATCAGGATATCGCTGAAGGAAAAGTAACAGCTTTCTCTGGAGATCTTAGAAAGGATATAGGACTTAAGTAAGTGCTATGGTTCAAGTTTTTTTAACCGACAGAGCCAAAGAAGACATTCGTGAAATCTATCGTTACTCAATTGAGGAGTTTGGTGTAAATGTCGCTGAGAAATATATAGATAAGATTGAATTCAGCTTATCAGTCTTAAGCGAACAACCTGACCTTCTTTTGAACAAGCCCAATATTTCTCCTCATTATCAGTTGTATCAATCCGGTAGTCATTGGCTGATTTGTGAGAAACAAGGAGACATTATTTATGTAGTAACCATAAAGCATACCTCTATGAATATTATCGAAAAGCTGACCGAGTTGAAGCCAATGCTACAGAAGGAGATTGAAATGATTAAAAGGAGATTCCTTTCAAATAAGGCATGAAGTCGAAATTATTTAGGACAAATCACTTAAATTATGGTTAGACTATAAGTTTATGAGAATTGAAGTTACCTATCTAAAGACCCGCTTTACTGAGACATTTAATGATAAAATGTCTTATGAAAAGTTAAAGTCAATATCTCAATATGATTTAAAGTTGGAGATGGCTCTTTTTAAAACAAAAACAATAATGGATTTTCATTCTGACTATAAAATTGAACGATGGATTTTCAGAGTATTTTGGCCATTGACTTTATTGATGATCCCATCTCTAATTACTCTGATAATACTGGATTTTCCAGAAAATGGACTCCTATCAGATATACTAATGACCCTAGTTGTAATTGGGTTTCTAAGCTTTTTTCCTTACATGTATTCTCACTCTTATGCTTTAAGTTTAAGAGAGATCAAAAAAAGCTTGAAACTGAGGAATAATAGACTAATTAAAAGTCATAAAAATGCCATCTCCTCTTCAACATTTGAGGAATATCTTGCTAAACAAGCTAAAGTTAAGTAGCCGTCAGTTAAAGCCTCCTCAAAAGCCCTTCTAACGCACAGCTTTCTTTCAACTTGCCTTTCAGCTCATCGATAGAAACCCTGATTTGAGACAGGTCATCTCTATCTCGGATAGTTACCGTGTTATCTTCCAGCGTATCGTAATCAACGGTTACGCAGAAAGGAGTACCGATGGCATCTTGCCTTCTGTAGCGCTT
>NZ_DDDQ01000052.1:106573-107054 GCF_002336325.1 Roseivirga sp. UBA1976
GGCATCTTGCCTTCTGTAGCGCTTGCCGATAGCATCTTTCTCATCGTACTGACAGTTAAAGTCGTACCGCAGGTCTGATAGGATTTCTCTGGCTTTTTCAGGAAGCCCATCTTTCTTGACCAAAGGAAGTACTGCCACTTTATAAGGAGCCAAAGCCGCAGGTATTTTCAATACAGTTCTTTCACTACCATCTTCCAAAGTCTCTTCAGTATAAGACGCAGACATAATGGCCAGGAACATACGATCCAAACCAATCGATGTCTCGATTACATAAGGCACATAAGATTTATTTTCCTCAGGGTCGAAGAACTGAAGCTTCTTACCAGAGTGCTCTTCGTGTGCTTTTAAGTCGAAATCGGTTCTTGAGTGAATTCCTTCCAGCTCTTTAAAGCCCATTGGGAAGTTGAACTGCACATCGGTGGCTGCATTGGCGTAGTGCGCCAGGTTAATATGGTCGTGGAAGCGGTAGTTTTCTTCACCC
>NZ_DDDQ01000052.1:107345-107473 GCF_002336325.1 Roseivirga sp. UBA1976
GGAAGCGGTAGTTTTCTTCACCCAGACCCAATGCTTTGTGCCATGCAATTCGCTTGGCTTTCCAGTTTTCGTACCAGGTCATTTCCTCACCCGGCTTCACAAAGAATTGCATTTCCATCTGTTCAAAT
>NZ_DDDQ01000166.1:0-65652 GCF_002336325.1 Roseivirga sp. UBA1976
AAAAGATGCCCGGTTTAAGGTGATGTACCTAGAAGTTCTGCAGGTAGCAGACGGGCATCTTTCATGTTTTAGAGTGAGGAAACAGGCAGCCGTGCCCTCCTTTCTCGAGGGTGGAGACTCTGGGATAAAGCCAATCGGCCTAACCTCTCCGTGAAGCCTGCCTGCCGGCAGACAGGGTTCGAATCCTTCTCCTACAGCATGAATAAAGTAATGAATCTCTGGATTCGAACGGTTCGAAATCGCAGCGTAGCGGAGATTCACGAGGAGATGAGGGCGTGCTTGTGGGTACGATTAATCCTTCTCCTACAGCATTTTAATGTGCTGGTTACAGAGGCCATGCTTTTGGAAGTCAGCCAACCGCTTCAAGTTAAAATTTACCAATAGTAATTCTTGTCAGTCTTTCGTAGAAAAGATGCCCGGTTTAAGGTGATACACCTAGAAGTTCTGCAGGTAGCAGATGGGCATCTTTACCCTTTTGAAAGGTGGATTTGCCTTGGGTTAGTCGCAATCTACAATTTCGAAGCAAGGCCCTGCCGTGTACTTTCCGTCATCTAGTGGTATTTTCATCAGCTCCATGGCTTTGTATTTAAGATCATACATGAGTGTCACTCCTTTTATGAGTTGGTCGGGTTGTCCGTTGCAGGCTAAATTGATGTTTTTCAGAAGAGCCGTGTAAGTTTTGCTAAACTCCAATGATTTTTCATAAACTGCCGAACCTTTGTCATAGTCGGAAAGCTTAGGGTTTGGCCTGAAGTTATACATGGCTCCCCAGTCTACCTTAAAGGGCTGGCCCGTGGGCAGACCTTTATTGGGGCTGTCTCTGTGAGCGGAATCGGTAACGGCATAGAATCTGCCAAACCTTATTTCTTTAAAGCGGAAATAATGGGCATACTCTTCAACATCGGGGCCAAATAGTTTGTAATCATCGTCTTTAGGGTCGTATTCCTGCGAGAAGATAGTGCCTAATGTACCTTCGCCTTGCCCAACTATTTCATCGATTAACTGAATAGCGTCTGTCAGGTTGTTCACAGTAATTATTTTACCTCCGGAGCCATAGTACTGTTCATCGCTCACCTGGTTTCTGTTGGGAGTAAATATGCTTTCACCTTTATTTTGAGCTTCTTTTTCCAGTTTAATCAGTGTGTCTTTAATGGCTTTGTAAAATTCGCCAATGCCGGTAAAGCTAGGGTCTGCACTGTTTCTTGCCAGCTCCTTATCTTTCTCTGATAGAAACTGCAAGGCGCCTTCGGGGTGCTCAATTTTCTCGAAAGTACGGATAGAGTCTATGGAAAATGGAGCCAGGGGTACGATGAGCTGAGGCATTACATTTCCCGGCAGTTGCGATGGATAATTGGGAGTAAAAGTGCCTATGCTAGGTGTGCCACCAACCGCATTGAGCAGGTTGGCTACCATAACCATATGAAGCATTTCTTCAATCACCACACTTTTAATTATCTCTACCGACTCTAGGTTTGTACCTTCTTTTATAGAGTAAAGAGCCGATAAGTAGGGGGGAATGGTAGAAAGCTCCAGGTCCATGGCTGTTTGCAGATCGGCCTTCAGGTCTTCGATAGATTTTTTTTCCGAAGCATGTTCTGCAGCCTCTAAGAGTATAGACTGTTCGAAACGCTGGTCTTCACCGCGTGACTGATTAGCTTCAGGAATTAACAGGTGACGTTTTGGATTATCTTTTTTTCGAAAGGAGAGTTTCATGATTTAGCTGTTCAAGTGGTTAAGAATTGCTTCAGAGGTTTTAAAGGCCAGAGCCGACATGGTGAGTGTTGGATTGGAGGTTCCCAGAGTAGGCATGTTTCCACATCCCACCAGGTATAAATTATTATGGTCCCAGGTTTGGCCATTTTCATTGACTACGGAATCTTTGCTATCGTTGCCCATGCGGTGAGTACCAACAATATGACCGGCACCCCAAAAATTGTAGACTTTGCCCTGATACTCTACATGGTCGGGATTGTCGGTTGTGTATTCGGTAAAATCTTGAACACCCGCAGCTTTAAAAATCTGATCGGACACTTTCTTGTATTCAGCAAAGGCCTTTTTCATGTAGTCCGAGGCACTGTAATGGATTACCGGACGGTAATTACCCAGATTATCCAGGTAATTGGGGTCGATGGTTACCCTGTTTTCCGGCTCCGGAGTTTGTTCACACTCAAAGTGCAATAACAGTTGTCTTGGCACCATATGGTGTATGTGATTGCGCAGGCTTTCGCCAAACATGCCTTGAGCCACCGCATTTTCTACATCGGAACCAGGAGAAAACTTGGGCCAGCCCCAGCCCCAGTTGTCGATAGGAGAGATGCAGGCTGCATGATCTTTGCGGAACTCGCCATCGCGCATGGTGGGTATGTTGGTGGTAGAACCAGGTCCTCTGAACGGATAGGCCTTTTTGGGAAGCAAGCCCCAAGTGAGCATTACCATGTGATCCATAAGATTTCTACCCACCTGGTCGCTTGAGTTGGCTATGCCGGAAGCGAGCAAGAGTTTAGCGTTTTCAATGGCATTGGCTGCTAATACATAAATTTTGCCTTTGGCTACATGACTTTCGAATACGGATGAAGATGGGTTCTCATATTTTTTATATACAATACCAGTGACTTCACCGGTTTCTTCATTGGTGAGTACTTTGGAGGCCACTGAGCGGGTGCGGATGGCGATATGTTTTGGGTCTGATTTGCGCAGGGTTTTAAGGGCGTTGTACTTGGCTTGTACCGGACAAATGGGAACGCAGCTTGCATTTCCCTCACATCTGTGTCCTTGATGGTCGTCCCATACGGCTCCAACCGGGCTATATTTGGCATGCCGTTGTTCTACATGTTCGTAGGCTTTGGTAAAAGTATTCCAGCGTTTTTCGGCTTGCAGTTGTAGCTTACCACTGCTTTTGTTCCAAACTATATCAGCATAAGGGTAATCGGCATTCGGAATGGAGTTTCTTCCCTGAGGAGTACTCACAAATTGAAGTTCATGCTCTTTGCCATTGAAGAAAACTTTAAAACCGGAAGGAACACTCTCAATCACTTGCTTGTCCAAATAGCTTTGCGGTACTTTTTTCATGGGAAACTGATAGTTTTTACCATAGTCTCTTTCCACATCTACGTCAGGCCCTTTTTGTTCCGAAACACTGCCCGATACACCAATCTCAAATTCAGCCATCTCATAGTAAGGCTTAAGTGTGTTGTAGTCGAAGGGCCAATCGACACCCACTCCGTAGAGTGTTTTCATTCGGAAATCGTTTGGCAACATGCGCGGTGTAGAGCCCAGCCAGTGCATGGTGGTTCCTCCGGGACCCCGCCAGGCATCGCTGCCAAAGGGCAATGGGCCGGCCTGAACAAGGTATCCTTTGGTAGAAGGTTGGCAGGCAGTAATTGGCTCTATATCCAGTACATCGGGCGATGGAGCATCCTTTAAATTGGGATAAGGGGAGTTGGGAACTTTTGCTGCCTTTTCGTAAAAAGTATTCAAGTAGCCCATATAATTATCGAAGGCCTCTTTCTTCTGAAAACTCATACCTGCTTCCAGTCCCGCTTCCAGAAGTAAGACTTTTTTACCGGCTTGTGACAAGGTTTTGGCCACAATAGAGCCTCCAATCCCTGACCCTACGATAACTACATCGTATTCAGTGGTGTTATTTTCCATAATAGTGTGTGTTTAGCAGTTAATTTTAATGGGTGGCTCACTCCACGAATTGTAGCCGGGTTGTTTGGCTCCTGGCGGATGTGTTTCGGCAACCTCCCACACCAGACTTTGTGTGTAGCTCTGGGCTGAAATTACATTGCCATCCCAGGTACCCAAATACCACATAAGAATAATCTTCTGGCCTAATCCGGCATAATTGCCATTAGGAATTAGCTCTTTCTCAATAGCCTCGTTTATGGCTTCAGTACTTTTTAGCTTTAGAATGGACTTGCAAGCATCATAGAATTGATCGATTGTTTGCGGGTTTACATGGGCTACAATAGTATTGAAGTAGACCTCGGCCATGCCCGTGCTCTGAAGATCGATTAGGGGGAAGCCGGTGAGATAAGTTGAAATGTCTAGAAATACATCTAACCTGGGGGGTATGTGTTTATCCATAATACTGATGTGTGATGTTTATACTTTCTAAGTTCAACAAAATCTTCCGTATTTAAAACCCCTTCCCTGAGCCGATCTTAAATAGAGAACCGGGCCATTTTATGAGCGGCATGACTTTTATATCGCTTTTACTACTTTTGAGGCATGCGAATTTTTAGAAAAACAGTGGTTGCCCAGGCCTTGATGGCTTTAATTTTTCTGGCGATTTCTTGCCAAAACAGCGAAAATATAGACAGTCGGGTGCGCTTATCCGGTAAACTGGTAAACTGGGGCAATGCTTCCAAAATTTTAAATGACCGATCCCTTGCCTCCGATTTTGGCTTGGGCAACGATCAACTTATACATACTAATGAAGAGGGGCAGTTTAGTCTTTCTTTTGAGCTTAATGAGCCGGGCTATTTTTCCTTAGGTAGAAACAAACTTTACCTTAGCCCTGGTGATGAACTTTATCTGGAAGTAGATTATCGAGATCCGGAAGCAGCGGTGTTCAATGGAGCCAGTGCTACTCTGCAGGCCTATTTAAGCGGTGTGCCGTTTCCTAAGAGTGGTTCTTATTTAGAAGGTGGACGAAACCTCCAAAGTGCCAATGTGTCTGAAACTTGGGCATTGGCCAAAGCCAAAACCGAAGAAAGAAGAAAAGCACTGCAAGAACTTGAAGCTACGGAAGAATTTATGGAGCTGGAGAGTATGCGGTTAACGCTGGATCAGCTCAATACCATTCTTTCAATGCCCATATATGGTTCGTTCAAAGATTTTTGGGAGTATTCTGAAAAGAAAAAAGCAGAACTACTGGTTCCCCTCAAAGACGAAATAAACTCATTGGCTGCTGGCCTTATGCAAGACAAGTACATGAAGCACCCCAACTTTAGGGACATGCTGCTGGAGCTCGTTGATCCGGCTTTGCAGCAGGTAGGCATTTTTGCAGAATTGACCTTTACCCCCTACATGATTGAGTATGACAAAATGGGCGCATGGTCTACCCAATTGGAACTGGCAGGTTTAACCGAGGAAATGGAGCAGGAGACCAATCAGTTGTTAGCTTCCAATATAGCCGAAGACTACAAAGCTATGATTCAAACCAAGTTGCAGTCTTATGAGGCCTTGAACCCTGGTAAGCCGGCCTTCGATGTGGTATTGACAAATGCTCTGGGAGAGCAGGTAAACCTGAGTTCGTTTAAAGGTGAACTGATTTACGTAGACCTGTGGGCTACCTGGTGTGGGCCTTGTATTGCAGAGTTTCCGGCCTTTGAAGAACTCAAAAACGACTACGCCAACGATCCGATAGCTTTCGTTCCGGTTTCTATAGATACCGATTTGGAGGCATGGCAGCAGTATCTGGAGAAACACCAATTAGAAAAAGACAAGGAGTACGCTATCAACCGGTTAGATCTTGCGGACTACAAGGTTATTACCATTCCACGATACCTGTTGTTAGATTCTTCTTTTCAGATTATATCCGTTTTTGCTCCAAAGCCGTCCGATCCGCAAACCAGACTGCTGTTGGATAGTTATTTAAAAGCAAAACCATAAACGCATCCAAATATGTGAGCCTGGCAATCGATTGACTTGCCATTTCTTTTATATTTGAAGATAGCCAAAATCTAGAATTTACATGAGTGAACGCATTTGGGTAAAAAGGTACCCTGAAGGAATTCCTGCAAATATTTCTGACAAAAGGCCGGATAACCTAATTCAGCTTTTAGAAACCTCTTTCAAGAACTTTGGGAGCAAAGAAGCCTTTGAAAATATGGGCAAATCGCTGACCTACCATGAGGTAGACCAGCAATCCGACTTCTTTGCAGCTTATTTACAGAATAAGCTGGGGATGAAGAAGGGAGATCGAATAGCCATTCAAATGCCCAACTGCCTGCAATATCCCATAGTGCTCATTGGTGCTCTCAAGGCCGGCTGTGTTGTGGTAAACACGAACCCTCTGTACACCCATCGGGAAATGGAGCATCAGTTTAGCGATGCTCAGGTTAAGGCTGTAGTAATAGTGGCCAACTTTGCCCATAGCCTGGAAGAGGCTTTGAAAAAAATAAAGGTAGAGCACATCATTATTACCGAGCTGGGCGATATGCTGGGCGGCTTTAAAGGTACTCTTGTGAACTTGGTGGTGAAACATGTGAAGAAAATGGTGCCTGCCTACTCAATTCCCCAAGCATTGGCCTTTAAAAAAGTGCTAAAAGAAGGTGCTCGCATGAAATACACCAAAGTAGATATTTCAGGAGCCGATACGGCCTTTTTGCAATATACAGGCGGTACCACAGGTGTTTCTAAGGGAGCTACTTTGAGCCATGATAATGTGGTGGCTCATACTCTCATTATTAATGAGTGGTTCAGGCCATTGCTCAGAAAGGGGCAAACGGAGGTTATGATCACCGCAATTCCGCTCTATCACATTTTTGCCCTCAATGTCAACGGTACGTTTATGATGTACATTGGAGCCAAAAATGTGCTGATTACCAACCCGCGCGATATGCCCGGTTTTATAAAAGAGCTTAAAAAGCATTCATTTACCCTTTTTACAGGAGTAAATACGCTGTTTAATGGTTTGTTAAACCAACCGAATGTAAAGGAGGTAGACTGGAGCCATTTGAAAGGAGCCATTGGCGGAGGCATGGCCGTGCAGGATTTTGTGGCCCGCAAGTGGAAAGAAACCACCGGCTCGGATCTGGTAGAAGGTTATGGACTGAGCGAAACCTCACCAGTTGCCAGTTGTAATCCACTAGATGGTACACACAAGATGGGAACCATCGGATTGCCATTGCCCTCTACCCAACTGGCTATATTTACAGATGAAGGCCAACAACTGGCGCAGGGAGAAATAGGGGAGATTTGCATTAAGGGACCACAAGTAATGAGTGGCTATTGGAACCAGAGCAATGAAGGTGTTTTCTTTGATGGCGGATGGTTTCGCACGGGTGATATAGGGCTGATGGATGAAGAGGGCTTCTTCAAGATTGTAGACCGCAAGAAAGATATGATCAATGTTTCCGGCTTCAACGTTTACCCCAATGAAGTGGAGAATGTGATTGTAGACCACCCTAAAGTACTGGAAGTGGCCGTTATTGGGGTGCCCGATGCGCGTTCTACTGAATGTGTAAAGGCCTTTGTGGTGAAATCCGATGCCAGCCTTACGGAAGAAGAGCTAAGAACTTATTGTGAAGAAGAACTTACCGGCTATAAAAAACCGAAATACATTGAGTTTGTAGATGAATTGCCCAAGAGCAATGTGGGTAAAATTCTACGCAGAAAGCTCAAAGAAATGGAAGAGGAGAGGTCAAAGGCAGGATGATTGGGGAATTGGTGAACTAAGGAAATCAATGGCTGAGTAAAAGCTTAGGCAGGTGCTCTATAGGAAGTGAAGGATCAAAATTAATTGGCCTTTGCAATGCCTGCAAAGGCCAAGTTGATTAATTCATAGAATGCAAGCCCATTTTGTTTCCCTCCGTATCGAGGAATAGAGCGAAATACCCGTTTTCTTCGTCAATTAGGGTTTTAGCCAGTAATATTTGTCCACCACTTTTCTCAATCTTTTTTAATACCGGCTCTAAGTCCTCACCACCATTCAAATAAACAAGCACACCCGTAGCAGATGGCTCATAGCCTTCGCCTTTGGTGATTACAACCGATGCAGACTGCCCGTCAGCCGGGAAAATTCCCATCTCTGTTCCCTGCATCTCTATGCTTTCAATTTGTATGTCTAGTATGGATTGATAAAACTTTACGGCTCTCGATATATCGGTGGCAGGAATTTCAACAATAGAGACAAATTTTTGCATGGCTGGTTTGTTTTGTGGATGGATTATTTGATTAGAGTTTAAACGATTTTCGGCATAGTAAATAATTATGCTCCCCAAAACCAATAGTATGGCAGAGCTAAGGGTACGGTATTTCATTGGTCAACACTATTTAATGTGGGTGCTAGTTAGGTCAGTTTTAAAATACAGAATTGTAAAAATGCGACAGGCCTAGCTTTCGGAGTAAATCAATGAGGAAAGCATCATTTGTTCATCATTCAGGTACTCCTTTGGATTTATGCCTGTAAACTCTTTGAAATCTTTGATAAAGTGCGCCTGATCGTAATACTCACTTTCATAGGCTATTTGGGTCAGTGTTTCGTTTTTTTTATTCAAAAGAGACTGCAGTGCAGCTTGCAGCCGTATAATCTTCCCCAGTTGCTTTGGGCTAATTCCCACCAATCTGGAAAAATTCCTTTCAAGGTTTCTCCTCTTGTGCGGTTCCTCTTCCAGTATGGTGCCAATAGATGCTTTACCCTTTGTTTTGTAGAGGGCATCTATGGTTGACTTAACAATCTGATCGACCACGGCAGATTCGTTAAGCCTGTTTTTGAGAAAGCGCTCGACTATTTCTATTCTCTCATTAGTTGAAGTAGCCTCTATTATGTCCTGCTCAAGAGAACCAATAGAGACTTCATCGAAAAGAGCATGAAGAGGGGTGTCTTTGTCGGCCAATTCCTGAATAGGGGTTCGGATAAAATTAGCAAAGCCGTATGGATAGAAGCGAATGGCAAATGAGTTGACATAGCCTGTTGGCTGCACATAATATGGCGTGGTTATCTGGCCAATGACCATAGCCCTGGGCTGAAGAACATAGGCCATTTCGGAAGTAAACCTTTTAATGTCATCGCCAAGAATGAAACACATTTCAATGCACCCATCGGGGATAATACGCTGTTTGGGTGCCTGTGAACCATTGGGGACTTCCAACGTCCAATAACACTTGACTACCGCTTCTAAATCTGGATGGGGGTTAAAAGTCTCGTAGTTCATGAGTTCAATTTGGCGAAAAGTTCTTGGTAAATCTAACCTGGCATGAGCAACGAACGGTGACTAATAGTAGAGTTCCTGTTTGATTGTGAGATCTGGTTGTTTCTGAAATAAATGAAAAAAGCAATAGAATCATTGACAGCCTTGCCTCCCTGTGTGGCCGGATTCCATTTACCCGAACTTAGCACTAGTCTCTTGGCTTCTGCATCTAATAAGGGGTGTAAACCCCGAACTACTTTAACATGGCTTACCTCTCCGGAAGAATCAATCGACACATTCAACAATACTTTTCCTTCTATTCTTAACTGAGTTTTGGGAATCTGATGTTTTCCTTCAGAAAGTTGTTCCATGCTGTAATTCCTCCAGGGTATGAAGCCGGAACCTGTATGTTGTGGTAAGCCGGTATAAGACTTCCATAGTTAACAGTGACTGCACTTTTTTGACAGTTATAGAGGAATAAAAAAGCAAGCCCTATAATGAGGCTTGCTTTGACAGTGAAAGTTTTTTGACCGTTTGGACTCAATGGGAAGTGACTTCGGAATAATCGATAGGACTAACCTAGTTCTCAACAATTTCTTCTTCCTCTTCAACACTGATTGATGATGGACCTTTGTCTCCTTCCGAGAGCTTGAATGCAATGCGTAATTGCATACTAGCGCTTACGGGCTCGCCTTGTTGCTTGCCAGGTACCCATTTTTCTGATTCCATCAGCACACGCAATGCTTCTTCGTCACAGCCCGCTCCAATTCCTCTCATTACCTTAAAATCGCGCAATTCACCGGTTTTATCTACCACAAAGCTTAGGTAGACATTCCCTTCCACTCCTTTTTCTTTGGCCTTTTCGGGGTATGTAAGGTTGGTTAAAAGGTGGTTGTGCCAGGCATCAATACCTCCGGGGTAAATGGGCTGTTCATCAACAACTGTAAAAACCTGGTCGATGCTTACCGGCTTTTCTACTTCTAAATAGGCTACAGAGATATCTTCCTGAGGCTCTATAAATAATTCGCTGTCTGAACAGGAGAAGACAAACGCAGCTAAGGCTAGTAGTAATAACTTTTTCATAGGGTTGATTGATTAACTAATAAAATAATTTCAGAACTAATGTATTAGTTTATTTTGAAATAAAAAAGAAGCCTCGCTGAAAGATAGTTGAGTGTTACGGCAAAAGGTGTTCCGGATTAAAGGGCGTAAAGGGATTTTCGGTATGCTTCCAAAACCATCCTTTGCCGCTGACAGATAGATTCTGAAAAATAGGTCATCGAGTGAAATGGCCTGATCGATTTTTACTTTGCGTTATCTATGAACATTTCCATCAATTCAAACTGAAGCCCACCGTAGTTGAGCGGATCCATATTGCCGGTAATAGCCAGCACTGTTTCGCTTGGCTGGTGAATGAGAAAGTAGGTGATGCCGCCTACCGAACCCCCACTGTGTCCGTAAAAGGTTTTTCCGCTCGGGCGTTCAAAAATTCGCCACCCAATTCCGTAGCCGGTTTCTTTACCCGCTATGGTCTTTTGTGAAGTCATCCATTCTTTGAGAGTACCAGCTTTGAGAAAGCCTGCTTTCATGTGAGCCTGCCCAAATTTGCATAGATCTTCTGTGGTGCCGATGAATCCGCCACCGGCCCATTTGTAGCTATTGTCTACTGTTGGGGCTTCTACCACTTTTCCGTCTTGAAACTGATAGAAGCTCACCCGGTTGGATATGTCCTGATTGGCATAGTCTGGCTGGGTATGGTTCATGCCTAAAGGCGCAAATACCTCAGACTCCATGTAGGAAAGAAAACTTACATCAGACAGAAAGCCGGCTTCGGGAGCCGCTGCATTTTCCATGGCCACCGAGATAAGGTTCCAACCGTAGGAAGAATAGACATATTCCGTACCCGGAGTATTAATTAGTGGATCGTTGATAAATATGCCCAGACCATCTACCACTTCTTCATAATGTACATTGCTTAAAAATTCCAGCCCTTTGTAGTGCCTGATGCCCGCTAAATGTCCGGCCAGTTGTCTTAAACTTATGGTGGCTCCTTTATCGGGCCAAATGGGTACGTAGCGCTCAATAGGGGCATCTAAATCTACCTTGCCCTCTTCATAGAGTTTGGCCAAACCAGCAGCAGTCAATGTTTTGGAAACGCTGCCTATTCTGAACATACTTTTGGACGGGTCTACCGGGGTCTTCTTCTCGAGATCGGTATATCCGTAACCCTTTGAAAAGACCAGTTCGCCTTTTTGACTGATGGAAACACTTAGTCCGGGAACCTGAGTTTTTTCAACGAAGGCTTGTAGTTTTGTGTGTGCTTGTTCTGAGACGGACTGTGAGCATAAGAAGGTAGTGGTGAATAATCCGAAAAGGAAAAGGACAAATCTTGCTTTCATGCGGTCTGAATGAGTTGAATAACTCTCTTAAGATAACTGATAATTTGAATGGAGTGAAATGAGGAATAGAAAATGAATAAAGCTGATCAACTGATTTACAACTCTTTGAAGAGAAGGGGTGTCCTTATGTTTATGAGCTTTGAATCGAAAATGGGTTTGTTGAGGGGGCTTATTTTGCTGATGTCTTTAGGACTGATGACCTTTTCATGCGAGGTGGAAAATCCAGATTTAGTCGGTTGCTGGACCCATGCTTACGAAGAGGGGCAGACTATATACAAAGGTTGCGATTCTCAAACCTTTGGTTTGAGCCGCTTCAGACAAGTCTATGATTTCCGGGCCGATGGAACAGTAAACTACCTGGTGCTGCACCCTGCGGATGCTCATTATATGGATGAGGCCAAATGGGAATATGTTTCTAACCGTAATCAAGTGCTTATTAAGGATATTGAAACCAATAAAATTATCAAGACACTTAGAGTCTCCATACTTGATCAGGCAAAGCTTTCCATTGCTGAGGTTCGATAATTACTTTTTCCTCAATACCCTTCCAGCTCTATTTTCAGTCATTTCACCTTGGTCTACGGTAATTGTGCCATTGACGATTACATAAGGAATGCCCACAGGGTAGTGATGCGGGTCCTCGAATGTACCGCCTTCATCAACAGTTTCTGGATCGAAAATGGTGATGTCTGCCAGCATACCTACTTTGATATAGCCTCGGTCGCTTAATCCCAATCGGTCCGCAGGCAGTGAAGTCATTTTGGCCAGTGCCAGTTCCAGAGAAATTACTTTTTCATCTCTGACATAATGCCCCAGTACCCTGGGAAAAGTGCCGTAACTTCTTGGGTGAGGGTGTCCCTGTCCGGGTTTTGCCAGGCCCCCATCGCTAGCAACCATGGCCAGCGGGTGCCGCATAATTCTCTTCACATCTTCTTCGCCAATGGCATGGAATATACATGAAGCCCCACCGTTCAACTGTCCTTCTATAACCAGTTCGGCTCCGTTGCTAAAGGTGGGTTCAAGGCCTTTTTCAATGGCCCAGTCTTTCAAGGTTTTACCATTTAAATCGGGTTTCCAGCTTACATTGGCAAACTGAACTACCGCTAGGTCAGCACCACCACGATCGTACTCTATGTTAAACATAATCTCTTCTTTGATCTTTTTGCGGGTAGCCGGATCATCGATTCGCTTTTTAAATTCCTCTTGTCCACCGGCCATGGCCCAAGTAGGAATCAGTACCGAAAGCCCCGTAGAACTGGCTGTGTAAGGGTACTGGTCCATCATTACATCAATGCCAAGGTTTCTGGCAGAGTCTACCATAGCCAGTGTTTTAGTGCTGGCTCCCCACATGGGTTTGCCTATGGCTTTGTGGTGAGTAAGCACAATGGGAATTCCCGCTTCTTTACCAATTTGTATGGCTTCCTGAACGCCCTCAATCAGTCCCAGGCCTTCCTCTCGCAGGTGAGAGGTATATATGCCTCCTTGCTGGGCAGCTACTTTGGAAAGTGCTATTACCTCTTCTATGTTGGAGAAGGAACCCGGCACATACTTAAGTCCGGTCGATAGTCCGTATGCCCCACTTTGCATGGCCTCGGCTACGGCACTCTTCATGTCTTCCAGTTCCTCTTCGGTAGGGGCGCGGTTTTCCGTACCCATAATGTTCCTTCGTATGGTATTATGTCCCACAAGCCAGGCCGTATTAAGGCCAAGTTTGTAAGTGCTCAACGAATCAAGAAAGGGCTGCATAGGAGAGGGACCCCGGCCGTCAGGCCCGGCCAGCACTGTGGTAACGCCTTGCCGAACAAAATTTTCTGCATCGGGCATGCGCATTATAGCTTCTATGTGGGAGTGTACATCAATAAATCCCGGGCTTACTACATGGCCTGTAGCATCTATGGTTTGGCGGGCTGCAGCGTCTTTAAGATCTCCAATTTTCGCAATCTTATCGCCCTTAATCCCCAGGTCTGCTTCGTAAAAGCTTTGGTTCTCGGCATCGTATATAGAACCGTTAAGAATAAGAATATCGAACTTTTCGGTGTTGGGAGAGCAGGCAAAAAATAAGGTGCCAATTAGTAAAAATAGCTTCTTCATAATTCTTTGGTTGAATGGAAGATAGCTAAAAAGAAAGTTCTTCGAAACCTGAATTTTACGACAAGTCTCTGATTTGGAGTATGTAGGCTCCTTTCTATACCCTGGCATTGCCGGGGCTTAGAGCCCTGTGCTTAGTTTTCCGTCTTGATGGCTCCAAGGTGTGGGCATTCGATAAGACTGTTCATCCCGCTAAATGGAACCGGTTCTTTTTGGTATTTATAAGCCTGTGTAAGTGTTGTAGTATAGTTGTTATCTCCCATGCCCACATCTACATCGTCCATTGTCATTTGGCAAGGGTGTTCATAGCCGGCTGCATGGGTAATTTCTAAAATTTCTTTTCGAAGGGTTTTAAGGTATTGAGCAGATCTGGCCGATTTATCCTTAACATCTATACCACTTTGCAGCCACTTGTTTTGAGTAGCTACTCCTGCAGGACAGGTATTGGTGTGGCAGGATTGCGCCTGAATACAGCCTACCGACATCATGGCCTCTCTGGCCACATTTATAAGGTCGGCCCCCATAGCAAAGGCCATGAGTGCATTGGAGGGAAACCCTAATTTACCGGAAGCAATAAATACCACCCGGTTGGTGAGTCCTTTCTTCTGAAAAATTTTGTAAACGGCCGCAAAGGCAAATACAAAAGGCAGTGCTACATGGTTGGCAAAAGATGGGGGAGCTGCTCCCGTGCCTCCTTCGCCACCATCTATGGCAATAAAATCAGGGCCTATGTTTTTCTCTAGCATCAGGTCGGTAAGCTCTTCCCAAAGTTCTAGCTTACCAACAGCGGCTTTGAAACCCACCGGAAGGCCGGTTTCTGCGGCTAACAATTCTATAAAATCCAAGAGTTGCGCGGGCGTGCTAAAGGCCGAGTGATTGGAGGGAGAAACCACATCTTGTCCCATGGGAATGTGCCGAATTTCCGCTATTTCGCGAGTTATTTTAGAAGCCGGAAGAACACCTCCCTTTCCCGGTTTTGCTCCCTGCGATAGTTTTATTTCAATGGCTCTGATTTGAGGATGTGCCGTGGTCAGTTCAATGAGTTTGTTTAGATCGAAGTTTCCATTTTCATCGCGAACCCCAAAGTATCCGGTACCAATTTGCAAAACAGTATCGGCTCCCTTCTGATGATAGGGAGAGTAGCCTCCTTCGCCTGTGTTATGAAAAGCTCCGGCAGCGTAGGCGCCTCTGTTGAGCGACTCTATGGCCCTGGCCGACAGTGAACCAAAACTCATGGCAGAAATATTGACAATGGAACGGGGTCTGAAAGGTCTTTTGCGCTGATTGTACCCACCCATAAGTTTGGCACAAGGCACAAGATCTTTGTGCATTACGTTGGGGTGGTCTGGCTTAGGAGTGTAAGGAAACAAGGCCGGGTTAATAAATACATAGCCCGCTGCGCTCTGGTCTTGATCGGTTCCAAAACCTTGATAGTTGTTTTGTTTCTTTGAACTGGCGTAAATCCATGAGCGCTGACTTCGGTTAAAAGGAAGCTCTTCGCGGTTATTGGCTACAATATACTGCCGTAGTTCTGGACCAATTCTTTCCAGCAAATACCTCAGGTGCCCTACAATGGGGAAATTGTGACTAATGGTATGCTTCTTCTGAAGAATGTCTCGCGCAAACACGATCAACAAAAGCAGCAATATATATACCCACCTAGGGGTAGAAGCCAGTAGTTCCTTCAACTGATCCATAACCTGTGTTTCTTGGTAAGATCAGATTAAATTTTCAAGGCTACAACTCTCTGCGTCAATTGATTTTTAGGAACAAGCCGGCCTAATTACTGAATAGGATCGACCGACTTTGTGCCGGGTTGAGAGGTAATGTCTTTGAGGCTCATTACTTGAATGGCAGCTATGGAAATTATACAGTAGGCTGTAAAATAGTAAAAGCCGTCTAAAATGCTGGAAGAAATATTTTCTTCAGAAGAAGTGGCCAGGTACATCAGGAACACGCCCACCACAAACACATCTGCCATAGACCATTTGCCAATTAAAGCCACAAATTGATAGACCCTCAGGCGCAACTTCCATTGCCTGAAAGCCAATACCATAAACAACAGAACAGCCTTGAGAATTGGTACAATTACCGAGAAAAAAAGGATGAGTGAAGCAACCAAATGATTGTCGTATTCATAGAGTAACTTAATGCCGCTAATTACACTTTGCGTGCGGTCGTACAGTTCGAATTTACCCAATAATGGTATGTTGGCCCCAATGTTAATATTAATAATAGGCAAGGTGAGCCCGGGATAAAGGCATATTAGCGATACCACAATCAATACCAGGGCAATTATGTTTCTGATGTTCATAGGTTATATTCTTGTGCAAGACGATTCAAAGTAAACAAAGGTAACACGGACTTGGAAAGGCTTTAAAAAACAACCTCAAGGGTATTTCACATGAAAGAACCCCTGAGGTTGATGGATATTGTATACTGTTAATTAATTATCGCTAAAGCTACACCAGCTTTCGGCTTCCATACCAATGGGCGAGCCATCGGGTGGAGAAAGAGCATTTTGAACTTCAAGCTCTTGCGGATTCATAATAAACAGCTCTATCAAATGATTGAGATATCGGTAGTGAGCATTGGAGCTTGCTTCGCTGCCGTTGGCATTGTTGCCTGCAAATTGCTTGATTTTGAGCAAACCATTGAGAGCTTCGGCCCGGGCTTGGGTAGAGGCACTGTTACTTTTGTATAGATCCATCAAAGCAGCCACCATTTGGTTTTGCGTTGCATGGTTAAGCTGCAGATAGTATGGGTTGGCGTAAGTAACGTTAAAAAGAGAAGAAAAGATGGTGTTGATAACATCGGTTAAGCCAATTTGCTCAGGATTCATAGCCTTCTGCTGAGCCAGTCGGGTAGCGCGCTGAGCATTGAAGATGTAACTCATCACAGCTCCGGCAACAGTTTCTCCGGGAGCAACCGGGTCAAAGTCTATTCCCGTACGTCCGTTAAAGGTTTCGCGCGAACGGCCAAAACCGGGAGGTCGGGGAGGAATGATTTTCAGAATATGTTCCGGGAAGGCCAACTGGGTCGGGCTCACTACCCGCAAAAGTGCATTGAGGGCAGCCTCTTGCTCTTCTTTCGATACGGTTGAAGGCAGGGGCTGGGAGTCTCCACGGAGTTTGTAGTTATAATACGTGCCTCCCAAAACTTTCACAGCACCCTCCAGTTGGTATCGGTGGAGCATGTACATGGGCACAAGCACCTCTTCTAAAGTGGCCAATGGGGCTCCAACAGGAATGTTTTTTTCAGAGAAGTTTTTAAGTACATGGTTTCTAACCTCTAACAAACGGTTGAGTTCTTCTACAGCGCTTTTGCCATTATCCCACAGGTGAGAACTTGGATGGCTGCTACCAATGGGGCGTGAATCAGAATCAGTAATAAACTGAAGGCCTTTTTTGAATTGATCTTCAATTAGCTGATCCAGCGCCTTGCCTTCATCTACATTGTCTGGAAAGTCCTGATAGCCCCAGGTTACCGCTGCTTTGTCCCATTCGCCAATACCTGCATCGTAGGCATTTTTAAGCGAAATCTGCCCGTTCTGCAATTCAATGAGTGGGTGTGGATAGTCCATAACCGAAGCACGGCCATTGGTGCTGGAAATATAGTTGTGCATTAAGCCAATGGTATGGCCTACTTCATGGGCTGAAAGTTGGCGAAGTCTTGCCAGGGCCATTTCCAGTAGTCGTGGGTCAGGAGTAGTGCCGTTTTCGTAGGGGGTTAAAAGTCCCTGTGCAATCAGAAAATCCTGCCTCACCCGTAGCGAACCAAGACTTACATGGCCCTTAATAATTTCGCCTGTTCGGGGATCAGTTACCGAGGAACCATACGACCAACCTCTGGTAGAGCGGTGCACCCATTGAATTACATTGTAGCGTACATCCAGCGGATCGGCTCCTTCAGGCATTTCTTCAACGATAAAGGCATTTTTATAGCCGGCAGCTTCAAAAGCCTGGTTCCACCATCGGGCACCTTCAATTAAAGCCGACTTGATAGGCTCTGGTGCGCCACGGTCTACATAATAGCGAATAGGTTCTACCGGCTCGCTTACTTTGGCCTTTGGATTTTTCTTAGCCAATCGATGCCTTCGGGTAAACTGCTTGACAATGTTTTCCTGAATGGGGGTGGCGTAATCCATGTATCGGATGGTGCCATAGCCCGAACGGGGGTCTGCCTTACGCGGCTCATAGCCATTGTCTGGTAGCTCTATAAAAGAGTGGTGCATGCGCACTGTTACAGCGTCTGAAGACGGAGTTACACTTCTAAGATAGCCTCCTGCGCCACTTCCGGTAAAAGTAATAGTGGCTTCAAACTCAGAGTTTTTTGGAAAATTTTTGAGCATGGGTGGGTATATGGCCGACCGGCTTGCATCGGGTCTGAAGTTGCCTTGTCTGGATCGGCTAAGCGTATTGGCTACCCCATGGGCATCGGAGAGCAACAAGGGAGTAAGGTCTACCAAAACACTACCCTCCGATTCGGCCGCCACCGTGAAACCGTGAAGTACTGATTCGGCAAAGGCCTCTTTTACCGCCCTCACTTCATCGGCATTTTCTGAAATGGCCCGGTATGAATAATTAGGCTGTACCATAAGGATTTTTGGGCCAACCCGCCTAAACTCTACTATTTGTGTACCACCAAGTTGCCCTCTGTCCAGGCCAATGTCGTTAGAGCCTACTCCGGCAGCTAAGGAGTTTACGTAGAGAAATTCCGTGCCCAGTTTGTCTATTTCCAGCCAAACCTTTCCGTTCTTTTCGTCCCAGTAATAGGTAAAAAATCCTTCTTTCTTTTCTGTGCCTTGAGTGGCCTCTTCTATACTTTTCTGGGCCTTTACTGCCTGCCAGCCTATCATAAGGACCAGAATGAGAAAAAATCGTTTATTCATGAAGCTTTAGTTTTATCTGAATGATTCCCATCAATATAAGAAGTCTTTGCTAAGACGACTAGACAATTATATTTGTGGGGCTTCATAATTAAACCATCAGAACATGTCAACCATACGAATCAGATTAACAGTACTTTTTAGTGTACTGGTGTCCATTGCCTGGGCACAGAAAAAACCACTTACCCACGATGTTTATGATGACTGGAAAGGTATACAGTCAGTGAGCATCAGCAACGATGGCAATTGGGCCGGGTGGCGAATTGCTCCACAAGTGGGCGATGCACAACTTGAATTGCGCAACCTGAATAATTCAAATAGCATTGTCATCGACAGGGTTTCCAGGTATGCTTTTTCTAACAATAGCGAGTTTGTGGTGGGAGAAATTAAGCCTGCCTACGAGGAGGAAAGAACACTGAAACTAAAGAAAACTCCTTCGAGTAAAATGCCAAAGGACTCTTTGTTTATTGTTTCCTTGAGCAACGGAGAAATCAAAAAATTTGCAAGGGTAAAGAATTATCAGCTTCCGCGCGAATCGAGCGAGTGGGTGGCCTGGCAATATGAAAAGCCTTTGCCTGAGAAAAAGAAAGTAGAAAAGAAGGAAGAGCCGAATAACGAGGAAGAAGGCGCTAAAAACAAGAGGAAGAAAAAGAACAAAAAGAAGCAGCCGGAACCAAAAGAAACTCCAGAACCCGAAGAAGTTGAAGATCCAAGGGCCAAGTCTAAGGGCACAGAGTTGGTGCTTTTTAATATGCGCACCGGAGAAATGAAGAGCTTTGAAGGGGTGATGGAGTACGATTTCTCTGAAAAGGGCAATCTGCTGGTTTATGAGTTCGATGAAATAGATTCGCTGAATCCATCAGGCCTTTATGCTTACAATACACAGACCGGAGAAACGGTTACGCTAAGTACCGGAATGACCGATTATAAAAAAGTGGCCATTCATGAAGACGGCAATATGCTGGCCTTCTTTGCCACGGCAAGCGATAAAAAGGATGAAGAAAAGTTTTGGAGCATTATGGGCTGGAAGGCCGGAGACTCACAGGCTCAAATATGGATAGATTCTACCAACCGAGGTATACCGGAAGGCTGGATGGTTGGAGACAATAGCAGCATCCGATTCTCCGAGTCGGGCCAGCGCATGTACTTTGGTACGGCTCCCAAGCCCATGAAGTATGCATACGAAAGCGATACCACTATACTCAAAGAGGAGCGTCCTGAGGTGGACGTGTGGTCTTACAACGATCCATACATTCAGCCTATGCAAAAATTGCAGGCCGGTAGGGAACGCAACAGAACCTATGAGGCCGTTTTTCATATAAACAACAGGCGTTTGGTTCAATTGGAAGGAACCGACCTTGAATCTGTTTATGTAGATACCGACAACGACAGAAGTTTTTATCTGGCCATGGACGACCAGCGGTTCAGAACGCAGTATACCTGGGATACTCAATTGCCCAGAGACTACTATAAGGTAGATGCGCTCACCGGTCGGGTAGAGTTGTTGCTGGAAAGCACCGTTGGTTATGCATCACTATCGCCCGGAGGAAAGTACTTGTCATGGTTCAATCAGGAGGATGGTAATTATTATACCATGAATGTGACCTCAGGAAAAATAACCAACCTTACAGCCGATATGGAAGTGTCTTTTGCCGATGAACTTCACGACAGCCCTTCATTGGCCGGTAGCTATGGTAGCCCGGGTTGGTCAGAAGGTGATGAGGCGTTCTATCTGTACGATCGCTATGATATTTGGAAATTCGATCCGGAGAACCGCTCAGCTGCACAGAATATGACTCAGGGGCATGGAAGAGCCAATCAATTGGTGTACCGTTATCAGCGAATGGACCGTGAGGAAGAATATGTGAATACTTCCGGCAAAGCTGTTGTAAGTGTCTTTAATGAGTGGACCAAAGCCTCAGGTTATGCCTATGCTTCAATGGCCAGTGCGGGAGTTCCGGAGGTAATTGTAATGAAAGACATGAGCGTGTTTGGTTTAGAAAAAGCTGAAGATGCCGAAAGAGTATTGGTGCGTATGTCTACCTACGAGGAGTATCCTGAGGTGTATATGGCCAATTCGTTGCAAATGGATGGTTTGACCAAGCTAACGGATATGGACGCTCAAGAAGACCCTTACAAGTGGGGTACCGCAGAGTTAGTAGAGTTTGAGTCGGGCTTTGATGGTGAAGTAATGCAGGCCATTCTTTACAAACCCGAAAACTTCGACCCTAATAAGAAGTATCCTATGATTGTATACTTCTACGAAAGAAGGTCTAACTCATTGCATAGCCACCCAAGTCCTGCGCCAAGTGCCAGCACGGTGAATATTCCTTACTTTGTCAGTAATGACTACCTGGTATTGGTGCCAGATATTAAATACGAAATCGGACATCCGGGCAAAAGTGCTATGGACCATGTAGTGCCGGCCACCAAGGCGGTAATGGCCAAAGGTTTTGTAGACGAAAAGCGAATGGCCATTCAGGGACAAAGCTGGGGAGGCTATCAGGTGGCCTACATTGTGACCAAGACCGATATGTATGCGGCTGCAGGAGCCGGGGCTCCCGTGTCCAACATGACCTCTGCCTACGGTGGCGTACGTTGGGGGTCGGGTATGAGCCGAATGTTCCAGTATGAGAAAACGCAGTCTCGAATAGGAGGTACACTTTGGGATAAATTCGATCTCTATGTAGAAAACTCACCTTTGTTTGGTGTGCCCAATATTAATACCCCATTGTTTATTATGCACAACGATGCCGATGGAGCAGTGCCATGGTATCAGGGTATTGAGTTCTACATGGCTTTGAGAAGGCTACAAAAACCCAGCTGGATGGTGGTGTACAATGATGAAGCCCATAACCTGAGAGAGCGTAAGAACAGAAAAGACCTTTCTGTGCGCATGGGACAATTCTTTGATCATTACCTGAAAGATGCTCCAATGCCGGAATGGATGGCCTATGGTCTACCGGCTACACTAAAAGGTCGAACTCTCAGATATGAGCTTGTGGACGAACAGACAGAAGAAAAAATAAACGAAGGAGCCAGCCTTAAACTGGAAAAGGGTAAGGGACAAAACTAGATACTCTCACCTGATAGATACAGGGCATTCCCGAAGGCATGGAAAACCAAGGTCTTCGGGAATGTTTGTTTTTGGTCAATTCTTAGTTTCAAGTGTTTTTGAGAGTGAGTTTGAATGGCGTTGGAAAAGAGGGCTAAGTCTTACTGACCCTAAATGACTATAATTTGATGTTGATTGAGAAGCCCCGGGAGTTGCGTAAGTTCAAATTGAGCACCCTTTAGGGTGTTTTTATTGGGGTCTATGTCTAGCCCCGAAGCTTCCTGAAAATTGGCGTTTTGCAGGTTACATCCCACAAATACAGCCCCTTGTAAATTAGCCTTGTTAAAATTGGTGCCTGTTAGGTTTGCCTCGGCAAAATCACAATCAAGACAACTACATTCAACAAAAGAACTTTCTTTGAGCTGAAGGTTGTAAAAGCTGGAAAAATCGAGTTTACAGCGCTTAAAATGCATGGAGAGTAGAAAAGGATTACATTGGCTAAACCGGAGTCCCATGAGTTTGCAGGAGTCGAAACGAACCGATTTTAAGCCAGTATCAACTAGTTCTATACCCGAAAGGTCGCAGTCGGTAAATTCACACTCCAAGAAGCTAAAACCGGATAGGTTGCTCTTGGAAAAATCGGCTCCCTTAAATGTGCAGTATTCAAACTGCATACCCTGCTTTAGCCAGTTGTTCAGATTTTTACCCGTAATGGTTTCGTCCTCTATAACTTTCATTCCTGTTCTTTAGGGCAAGTTAGTTAAAACTTAAAAGGGCAGTGGTTTTGTGCGGTGCTTTGTGAGAGAGGCGAATTCTTATTGATGAAATCTATAGAAATACAAAATTTACTTTTGTATTAGGTAAATTATTGAATGGATTGTGTGGCAGAATGTATTAGGTGTAATCAAAGATTCGGAAATATGCAATTTGGTCTTGTGCCTGGCGAAAAGCTACTAAAAATGGCTCAATTAATCTTTTTTATCTCATCTCACATCTAGTGAGCGGATCGGTTCTTAACTGATTAGTGCTCAGTGGCTAATGTATTTTCATCAAAAATAGCTGGTTACTTCTTATTGATAACGTCAATAAGAAATTCAAAAAACCAATCTGCCGGATAGGCTTTAATTCATTGTTGAAGGTTACCTTCGCAGCATTATTTAACAGAACATACATTTCACTATAAAACTAAAATTCAATATGAGCTACGTAGGTAGAAAATTTCCAAACATTACCGTGGACGCCATGAACGAAATGGGCGATACTTTTAAGTTGAACGTGCTGGAAGAAGCCAGAAAAAACAACAAAAAAGTAGTGCTTTTCTGGTACCCTAAAGACTTCACTTTTGTATGTCCTACTGAGCTTCACGCTTTTCAGGAAGCTTTACCTGAGTTTGAAAAGAGAAACACTATTGTAATTGGTGCTTCTTGCGATACGGCCGAGGTGCACTTTGCCTGGTTGAATACATCGAAAGACAACGGAGGTATAGAAGGAGTAACCTACAGCCTGATTGCCGATAGCAATAGAAACCTCGCCAGAACACTGGATATTCTTGATATCACTGGTGTGAGCTATGACGAAGAAACAGGAGTAGAGTTGTTAGAGGGCGACAATGTGACTTACAGAGCTACTTACCTGATTGATGAAGAAGGTACTGTATTCCACGAAGGGGTCAACCATATGCCCGTAGGTAGAAATGTGAAAGAATACTTGAGGCTTATTGATGCTTACGCCCATGTGCAACAGCATGGTGAGGTTTGCCCGGCCAACTGGGAAGAAGGAAAACAGGCTATGACAGCCAACAGAGAAGGGGTTACTTCTTATCTAAGCAACAATTAAAAAGAGATTGAACGATGGTCGTTGAATTGAGTGAAGATAACCTTCAGGAAGTTCTCAACGAGAACTCAAAGGTGTTCGTTCAGTTTTCTGCCTCTTGGTGTGGAAACTGCCGAATTATGAAGCCAAAGTTTAAAAAGCTGGCTTCAGAACGAGAAGATGCCCGATTTGTGATCGTTGATGCGGAGAAATTCCCTGAGTCAAGGAAACTGGCCAACGTGAACAATCTGCCAACTTTTGCAGCCTATGAAGGTGGTAAGCTGGTAAATCAGGTGCAAACCAATAAGTTCGAATCGCTAAAAGCACTTGTCGATGAGGTTGCCGCTAATTAAGCATATTACAGAATTCATTGAGCAAAACGATCAGGACTTTGTTTTGGAGGCTATAGAAACACTCGAAAACCTTACCGAGTGTGAAAACCTTAAAGATGAAGAACTGGACGTGATAGGGGAGCTTATTTCGAACCTCTATGGCGCCATAGAGGTAAATGAGTCCATCCGAAAAGGGAAACCTAAGAAAGAAGCCCTCAATGAATTTATGAAACGTGTTACCGGGTCAATCGATCGGTAGCCCTTAAAAAGTAGAGTGGAGCCCCGGCCAATGGTCGGGGTTTTTTATTTCTATTACCTACTATTCTGCCAGCCGGATTGCTCACAAGGCTTTGGCGGGATAAACCATCCAAAACCTAATCAAAAAAAAAGCTACCGGTTCTTTAAAAACCGGTAACACTTTAGTTTAAAACAGCATTGATCGGAGCAGGTGGCTTTCACTCTATAATAGACTAGATAGCCAATACGTTTCGAAGTACTTTTCTACCAACACTGGTGCTCTGTGGAGTATTATATAGATTGCTTGGTTAATACTGCTTTCTAAGACAAGAGCTTACAATTCAAAAAGATGGACTGAGTCAAGGAAGTTGTTGCTACAACACATTGTGCTCTTGCTGTGTTGAATTCGCTACAGCTTGTTTGTGGTAGATTTAGGGTGTGTTTTTAGCCTCTTCCTCAATCTCACGAAGGTTTAATAAATTAATCCAGTGACCATCCGGTTTCCCTTCATAGTATTTAGTGGTGTACATATTTAGTTGGAAGGTATGAACCCCATAATTTTTGGCATTGGCGAGTAATTTGCTCTTCCGGTAAGAATAAATTTCGCTGGCTGAATAATTCTTGAGTTCCGAGTTTTTAATTCTCCTTCCGTCAAGCCAAATTCCATACTCGTTTTCATTAGCAAATATATTAGCAAAATTTTCTGGTATATCCATTTTGGCTGGTCGCGGTGAATAATAAGCAGGTCTGGCCTCATTTTGTCTGAACCGTTCTAGCTCTGATTGGCTTAGATCTCTAAAGATTTTTTCAACTGTGTTTCCGTCTTTATTGAGAAACCTTACCAATATGTTAGGTTTTAAATGGATTGATCTAACACCCCCTGGTACAGTGTCTTTTTTTTGAGTGACTAACTCAATATTCTCAGCAACTCTTCTATATGTGTTGTAATTCAGCCAAAAACCTCTGGCATTACCTATTTTATATTTCTTGTCTACGTATTCCTTTGTAAGGGCAAAGAATTGATATTCAAAGTTGCCTAAGTTGCTCGTGTATGTTGTCATTTTTCTCATACTGAACCTGTAGATGTCTGAAGGTTCGTAGTTCAGCAGCTTTAGATTGTCTACTCTATCTCCATTAAGCCATATGCCATATTTTTCCTTGTCAAGTAGAAGGTTCCAGTCACTATTACTGAGCTGGTCAGTCTTTGCTATTTCTATAAAGAGTTCCCCTTTTGATAAAGGATCTATAAATCGAATTCTCTCTTCCTCTTCAAGGTCGCCAAGCCGTTTCGAAATAGTTTCTCCATCCGATTGAACAAATCTCACTTTGGTATCAGTTGAAAGCTGATTTATTGGGACTGCTTTCTGGTCAACTAAAGTTGAATTTTCGTAAGGTTGATTTTGCGATAGGTCTAAATTTGAGCCTAATTCTTTGGCAGTGACTTTCTGATTTCCGAAAGCAAGTACAGTGGTTGCAATAGCTATCAAACCTAATGACTGCTTTAGCCGCTGAGTGGTTTTGTGTGTTGTTTTGACCATCATGTTTAATCGTTTTTTGGTTTCGCCAAATGTTAGCCTACTAGACAACATCGGCTCATTATGTGAATTAATTTTGGAATAGTTTATTAATGTCTTTTGGTAATCGGCCAATGAGGAAGAGTTTTTGCAAGCCGCTTCATCGGCTAGGAACTCATGATTCAGCTTAATTGATCTTTTGACCATGTAAACCAAAGGATTGAACCATAGAATGGAGCTGAGAAGCTCTATCACAATTATATCATAGCTATGTTTTTGGGATACATGTGCCATTTCATGTTCTAGGATTGCTGGAGGGAGTAGACCTACCAGATATCTGGCTTTATTGGTATAAATAGTACTCAGGAAGGTAAATGAGCTTTTTAAGTTTTCTTTTAGACATACCTGATACCCCTCTAGCTTTATAATTTGTCCTTGCCGTTTGAATTGATGTAGCCTGTAAAGGTTTATGATAAACCTGCCTATGAACATAAGGCAAATCAATGAATAGGTGTAAGTGAGTATTTGATTCCACACTATTTCTGTAGTGATGGATTGCTCTTGTCCATCATTCGGTGCCATAGGATGATACAACAACGTGTCCTCCAATGGAATGTCGGCAGAGTTTTGAGGTATTATAGGAATATAAATATAGCTCGTTTGAACAGTGATTAACGGAATGGTGAGAGACAGAGGAAGAATAAGAAGCAGGTAGAACCTATTGAAACGAAAGGTTTTATCGTTTCTTAAAAAAAAGTAGTAGATACTATAAAGCATCAGGCTACTCAGCATAAATTTCTGGAGGTATTCGATCATTTCTTTCGTGCGTTTATTTGTTGTTCTACTATTTGCTGAAGCTCTTTCAATTGTTCATCGCTAAGGTTCTCTTCTGAGGTAAAGAAAGAGGCGAACTGCGAAACTGAGTTGTTGAAGAAGTTCTTTATAACCCCATTCATTTGTTTGGAAAAATAGACCTCTTTGCTGATTAAAGGAAAGTACTCTCTTACACTTCCATATCTTTCGAAATGAACAGCCTTCTTTTTCTGTAGGCGTTTCAGTAAGGTGGCTACTGTGGTTGAGGCAGGCTTGGGCTCGGGGTATCGGTCTATCAGGTCTTTCATAAAGGCCCTTTCCATTTCCCAGAGGTACTGCATGAGTTGCTCTTCTGACTTAGGTAAGTTCATTCTACTTTTGTAAATGTATTTCTACAAATGTAGAATAATAATTCATAAATCAAAACGAAACATTTAGTTGTTTGTGGCTTTTTTACTCGTAACAAGACGGTTTGGCGTTGAGCTTGAGTAGGATATTGACAAAAAAAAGCTACCCACTCTTAAAGAATTGGTAGCTTCAATGCTTTAGACAACAAAGGCTAAGCCAGTAACTAATTGGCCTCTTGACTAATTTTTGCTCTTTCTTGTTCTACCCAGGTTTTGAGCATTTCCAGGCGTTCTTCCGTTATTTTCGCATCGCTGTGCAGCCAAAGGTAGCCGGGGAGAGGCATATGGCCCTCTTCTACCTCTTCTACCATTTCTTCCAGTTTATGATCTCTTCTTCTGGCAGAATAGGTGGCCCATTCAGAAAAATTTAGCTCTTCACGACCGTGCTCTATATGTTCGGCAATAGACCAGCTAAAGGGAGCAATGCTGGCATACCAGGGGTATCGTGGCTGGTTGCTGTGGCAATCGTAGCAGGCCGACTTTAGAAAATCGGTCATTTGAGCATTCACCTGAAGGGTTTCTATAAGGTCGTTGTCAGTAATCGGTTCATTTATTCTCTCCGGTCGGTTTATAAACTGGATGACCACCAGGCCAACGACCAACACGAGCAGAATATATTTGAGTATTTTCTTCATAGGGTTGAATTTTGGCACAAGTTATTAATTATCGTTTGTTTGGTGAAGATGTTTATGACTATGCCAATAAAAAAGCCCGGTGACCAACCGGGCTTTTTGCTAAAGTCGCGAATTTTAGCGGTTTGATTTGCTCGATGTTCCGACCGCTCCTTTTAATGGAGCGGGGGGCGATGGAACCGCTTCTATTACAGTTGGGAAGAAGTCTACATCTTGCACAGACCATAAGTGACTGCTGCCGGATAGGCTGGTTTGCATTTTAGTGACATCGATTTCGTTTTTCACCTGATCCAGCGACTTCTGCCCTTTGGCATAGGCATCTATTGTGCTCTTGGGTATAACCATACGTATGCTTCTGGGAATATTAGTATTTCGGTAAGCTGAGCCAAGGTCTACATTGATAATGACACTTTCGTTGCTGCCAAGGCTTCTTAGGGTTCTGCCATACTGAATTACATTTTCTTTAAGCATGTTTTCAAAATCGGGATAGGCTTCTTCAACAGCCTTCATGGCTTCTTCAATTTCCTTTTGCTTGTCTTCGGAGTTTTTAGATACAACTCGTGTGCCGCTGCCAATTGTCTGGCTAAGAATCGCCACGTTGCCGGAAACACTAGTGCTTAACTGAATGTTGAACATAAGTCCGAAACCATCAAAGTATGTCCAGTTAGTTCGGCCTCTTCTTCTAAACTTTCCGTCCATGCTGCTTTGAAGCAAGTCATCAAGAATACCTGCCAGAATTTTTGCATCGGTCATTTCTTTTTCAACATCTTCATTAATTTTTACTTCAATGGCATTCATGGCCTGTTCCAGGCTCAGTTTGCCTGAAGTGAAATCACTCAGCGTTTTTTGAGATATGCTGCTTTGCATTCTCTTTTTCTGGGTGGTAGGCCTTGCATAGGAGATACGGTTGGCCGAAGTATTTACCTTCTCTTCCGTGATGATGTCTGTATAGTCCAGATTGAGCATTATTTTTTCCCCTGGCTTTAATTCGGTGAGCAAACTCCCATAGTTGGCCAAAAACTCCTTCGATAGTTTCCGGAGTCGGTCTGCATTCTGTTTGTTCATTTCTTCGGCCGAAAGTTCATCAGCTTTTTCGCCACCATCGTCTTCGGTTTTTCCTTTCAGTACACCAAAAAAGACACGGCCATAGAAAGAGTTGCCCATAGAGAAAATAACTCCGCTACCAGGAATGTACATGCCTTTGGCACTGCGCGAAGAATAGAAGGAGTTTTCACTATCGCTAAATAAGTCGCCCAATACGTTTTGAAGAATCACAATGTCTTTTTCCATTTTGGGTAGTTTGGAAAGGTCTTGTGTTTGGTGGCTGTAGCCGCTAACAGTAGCCTGTGCAACGTCTACAAACTGCTGGGCCATTGCCGGACTGGCAATAAAGAGAGCCAGCAGAGCTACTAAGATGTTTCGTGTTGTCTTTTTCATAATTCAGATATTTATTTTTTAGATGTTTTTATTCTGTTTTCGATTTGCTCAACAGAGAGCTTGTTACTTTCAATGTTCAATACATCAGTCTGTGCTATTGAAAAACTGATTTGATAGGTTCTTTCGGGTTGTTTTGGGCTTGTGGCCGGGTCTTCCTCTTGGTTAATTACAGGGTCGTGAATGTCGAAGTGAAAGATTATAGATTCGTTGGCCTTTACTCCGGGCAGGTAATTACTAAACTGATGCAGGAAGTGGGCCAGACTGCTCTTGAGCCTTTGCTGTTGTAAAGCCACAATCTCGTTGTCGTAGAACGTATCCATTAAGTCCGTATCTAGTTCTCGGCTCCAATTCATACGGCCATCAAGAAATATGCGTGCATTCGGGGCTTCAATAAAGATAGTTGCTCCCTGACCTTCGGTATAGCTACTTTCCGTTTTTTGAATACGGTTGAGCAGTGGAGCACCTTCCCATTTTTTTAGAAAATTCTCCAGTGTTACCCGGCTAATTTCCAGATCCCTTTCTACCGGACTGAACTTTCCGTTTTTCATTTGTGCCTGGCTGGTGTTTATGGTTAGAAACACCAGTGCAAAGGCAGTGAGTAGATAATTTGAGTTTTTGACCATTTTATTTGTTGTTAGATAAGTTGGCAGCTACCGCATTCACACGTTCTGTTAAGTCAATGATAGCTTCTTCCATATCAATTTGCCTATTAACAGTGGCGTCTTCCAGAGCGCTAAAGGCTGCCTGAATGTTTCTTAAATCTTCGATGCGCTGTGTTTCTAAATTGTTTGAGAAGTTCAGTACTATTTGATGAAGAATTTCGCGATAATCTTCACCTACCTTTTCGGAAAATACAGTCAGCTCATTGAGCAGTGCTTCTCTTTCTCTGTTAAATGCTTCTTTCAGAAAGGTGTCATCATTCAGGCTGGCTTGTAATGCGCTGAATTTGCGATTGATGCTATCGTTGCGGTTGCGCAAGCTGGTGTTCATGTAGTCCAAAACCATTAGCCTGTCCTGATAAATGAGGTCGGTTACCTCTTCTTCAGACATACCATACTGGGCAGGCCCAAAGGCCATCCCCCATCCGTCATTCGTTTTCTCTACTCTAAAGTTACTCAACCAGGCAAAGGCACAAACCAGGAGCAAAGTGGCCGCAACAGCCACGTACTTGCGCCAATACAGCCATTCTTCGTTTTTCGATGGCGTAATAAAGGCCATTGGCTGAGGCATTTCTTCATCTTCTAACTCACTGAACAACAAGCTGGTTTCTTGCATTTCTTCCAGCTTTGCTCGCTCCTCCGGATGCTCCTTCAGGTAGGCCTCTATGGCCTGTTTTTCTTCTTCGGGAAGCTCATCGTATAAGTAATCGATAAGCATTTCCCTGGTCGGTTTATAATTCATAGTGTACCGTTTCTTTCGTAATGTTCCACTCCTCCAGTAGCTTTCTAAGGCTACCGAGTGCATAATAAAGCCTAGACTTTACGGTGTTTTCAGAGATATCCATCACCTCTGCTATTTCTCTTATTTTCAGCCCCTCGTACTCTTTCATTATCACCACCATACGTTGCTCCTCGGGTAAAGTAGCCAATGCTTTGGTGAGCACATTTTTGAGTTCCTTGTTGCCGAAGGCTTTTTCCGGGTTATCCGATTTAGAGTCGGAAAAAGTATCGGCAATGGTGCGCTGATCGTCTTTGGTTTGCACTTTTAAAAAGGGGAAAACCCATTTTCTGTTTTGCCTACGAATTTCTTCGTGGCAATAATTAGAGGCAATGCGGTAAATCCATGGCTTAAAACTCGATTCGTCTTTAAGGCTGCCAAGATTTTTGCTCATGGAAATAAACGTTTTCTGAGTTACCTCCATGGCTTGGTCATAATCGCCAAAGTATTTGAAGGCGAAGTTGTATATACGCTTTTGCCACTGTTTAACCAGCTGATTAAGTGCTATTACATCGCCTTGTTGGGCTGCCTTTACTAAGAAGTTGGTTTGTGGCATTAGGTTGAATTCCCGCATTGCTTTGTGCTTCCTGTTCTACGATGAACAGCGAGAGAAAATAGTTTGAAGAAAGTTAAACATATTTCTTCGTGCACCGGTAAAGCGGTAGGGTTGCTACTGAAGGGCCAGTTAATGAAACACAAAAAGAGGTATCTCAAAAGCCTTAAAATTCGTCATCTCAACTTGTCTATCGATAGGCAAGTTTAGGGTGACGCTGACCTAGCTTTTGAGAACACCTCCGCTTTTGGGCATGCTGCCAAAGGTACTCAATAGTCAATTTTATTGAGGGTACCTTTAAGCCGCGTTGCTACAACCACTTGATCTAACTGATGTTTATTGAAGTCTTTTTTTAAGGAAACAGCGCGAATGTCTTGAGCCTCGGTACTTATTTCTGTAAGATGGAAGAGATTGAGCACCGATTTTTCGTAGCTCTTAAATTGAGCCAGAATACTGTTGGGCATGCCTTGCTGGTCTACATAGCGTATTACAAATGTGAGGTCATTCACACGGCTAAAGCTTTCAGTATGCATTTCCTTGTTATTGAGCAAAAGTTTCCAACCCTCGTCATCTTGGGAAAACTCATAGTACTGAAAACTCTCAATTGGATAGTCTTGTCGAATACCGCTCCATTTACCCTCGATTCCTGTCAATTCAATTTCTGGAGATTTGCCAAAAAGTCCTGGTCTGTTGGTTTGATGATACAGACCTGAGCATCCGTAAAAATTGAGTGCAAAAAGGAGAAGACAGAAAAGTTTGAGGAGCGATGAACACTTCATGGACCAAAATGGTACAATCATCGCGCCTCAGAGAACTTCCATTGATATTCAGATACTTATAAATGTTGTTCGTCACAAATTCATCCCAATATGGGACAGAAGCTCCCGATTTGGGTAAAAAATAACCTTGCTACATAAAAATGCGTCAATTAAATAGTATCTTGCGTGCTTGCAAAATCAAGACTTGAAAAGAGTGTCTAAGTGCTTGATTTTCACCTTTCGCCCCGAAGCTCAAAATGATTAAACCGGACTTTCCACACAACGAAAGAGAGAGGCAAAAAGCCTTAGAAGAGTATGAGATATTAGATACCCTTCCGGAGAGAGATTTTGACGATATCACACAGATTGCTTCGGTTATATGCAACACACCAATTGCTCTCATTAGCTTAATAGATAAAGACCGTCAGTGGTTCAAATCGAGAGTGGGATTAGAAGCACCGCAAACTTCTCGGGACGTAAGTTTTTGTGCCCATGCCATACACGACCCGGAGCATATTTTTGAGATTACCGATGCCCGAAAAGATGAGCGCTTTCATGATAATCCATTAGTTACTGAAGATCCGAGGATAGTTTTTTATGCCGGATCACCTTTGGTTTCGCCCGAAGGGCATTTGTTGGGAACCCTATGTGTAATTGACAGGGTAAGCAAAAAACTCTCTGAAGAACAAAAAAAATCACTTGCAGCACTTTCGCGTCAGGTAGTAAGTCAATTGGAGCTCAGAAAGAAGAATAAGGTTTTAGAGAAAGCCCGTAGACAGTACCAAACCCTTATTGAAAATGTAGATGACTTTGTGTTTGAGGCTAACGCCAAGGGCATGTTTACCTATTGCAACCCTTTAATGTCTGAAGAAATGGGCTTTAGCAGCGAAGAGTTGCTAACCATGCACTACACTGATCTGGTGCATCCGGATGACAGGCACAGAGTGAAAGAGTTTTATCGGGAGCAGATAGCCAATGGGGCAGACGATTGTTACATAGAGTTTAGGGTACTGATAAAAAGCAATCCGGAGGTTGAGCTAATTGTTGGGCAAAAGTCCAAGCTCATCTATGAGGAAGGTGAACTGCTAAAAGTAACGGCCATTTCGAGAAACATAACCCGCGAGGTGCAGCTTCAGCGAAAGTTCGATGAAAATGCTGAACTCTATAAGCTCATCTCAGAATCGGCCCAGGATTTGGTATGTATGCACAACCTCAAGGGAGAATATACTTACGTTTCTCCTTCGGTAGTCGATAACCTCGGCTATACACCCGAAGAAATACTCGGTACTTCTCCTTACGACCTCATGCATCCGGAAGATATTGAACGGGCCCAAAAAGAAGCACATCAACCCCTTTTAGAGGGAGAGAAGGAAAACTACTTTGAGTATAGACTGCGGCATAAAGATGGCCGATACCTTTGGTTCGAGTCTATCTCCACGGCCATAGAAGATGAAGAAGGTAAGGTAGTGTCTTTGAGATCTTCTACCCGCAACATACAGATCCGTAAGGAGCAAGAGGCCATTATTAACAATCAACGGTCGCGGTTAGAGTCGTTTGTTTTGGCTACGCCCGCTCCGGTAGCCATGTTCGATACTGAAATGAAGTATCTGGCCTATAGTAGCCAATGGCTTAAAACTTATGGTTTGGAGGGCAGAGATATTATTGGGGTGAGCCATTATGAAATATTCCCTGAGATTGGAGATGACTGGAAAAAAATTCACAGCGAATGCCTTCAGGGTAAAACCCATAGGAAAGATGAAGACCGGTTTGAGCGGGAAGATGGCTCCATACAGTGGATTAAGTGGGAGGTGAGGCCATGGTACAATAGAAAAGGAGATATAGGTGGAGTGATAATGCTCACCGATGATGTTACCAAAATAAAGGAACAGGAAATTGAATTGAGAGAGGCCAAGGAAAAAGCGGAGATAGCTTCGCAGGCCAAAGCCAATTTCCTTTCTGTAATGTCGCATGAAATTCGCACACCGCTCAATGCGGTCATTGGCATGTCTCATTTGCTCATGCAAGAAGATCCAAGAGAAGATCAATTGCACGGCCTGAAGCTCATTCGCTTTTCCGGTGAAAACCTGCTCAGCCTTGTGAACGATATACTTGATTATAATAAAATAGAAGCAGGAAAAATAGATTTGGAAAATATAGAATTCAGCCTCGAAGAGCTGGTAAATAACATTAAACACACGCATGCCTACAAAGCAGATGAAAAGTCTATCATGCTGAAGCTGCTTTACGATAAGGACATCCCGAGTTCTATCATTGGTGACCCCTCGCGTTTATCTCAGGTTTTGAATAACCTTCTAAGTAATGCCATTAAGTTTACTAGAGAAGGAAGTGTTCGGATTAAGGTAGAAGAGTTGAGCCGAACCAAAGATGAAATAGAGCTGCAATTCGAAATTAGAGATACGGGTATTGGCATATCAGAAGAAAACCTGGCCAAAATCTTCGACAGGTTTGTTCAGGCCGAATCATATATAACCAGAAGTTTTGGCGGAACCGGGCTAGGACTTTCAATTACTAAACGGTTGGTAGAAATAATGGGAGGGGAGATAAAAGTGAAGAGTAAAGTAAACGAAGGTTCTACCTTCTCATTTGTATTAAAAGTGCCATACAAAGAACAAAGCGAAAACCAGGTAGACTTGGGAGGTAACTATGAATCTCAAAAAGATATCAATAGCCTCAATATTCATGTGTTGTTGGTAGAAGACAACCAGGCCAATCAATTTGTGGCCACTAAGTTTTTAGAAAAGTGGGGGGTGAAAGTGAGCCTTGCGCAAAATGGAAATGAAGCCATTGATCTTATCAAGTCGAAAGCCTTCGATTTGGTGTTGATGGATTTGCAAATGCCGCAGAAAGATGGTCTGACGGCCAGCAAAGAAATTAGACAAATGGAAGAGGAGTATTTTCAGAAAGTGCCTATTCTGGCTCTCACTGCTTCTTCCGATGCCGGTACCATGAACAGAATCAGGGAGTTTGGTATGAACGATATTGTGGTAAAACCCTTTATGCCTTCTGAGCTTCACAAAAAAATTATAGCCAGTATAAAAGGTAGTGCCAGTCCGGTAGAGCCTGTTGCCAGCGAAAAAGTCTCCCGTCAGGTAAACGTAAGTTTGGACAGTATAAAGGCATCGCTTAAGTCATATTCTGTAAGTGATGAGCGTTTTACCAATAGCCTTTTGGGTAGCTTCATCCTCAATCTGGAAGAATTTGTGCAGCAGTTTCCCGGCTACATTAAGAACAAAGACGAGTCTTCGGCCAACTTTATACTGCACAAAATGAGAACCACCTTCCGCATGTGTGGCCAAAACGATCTTACCGAGCGAATAGAGCAATGCATTCAGTCTATGGCCCATGAAGAAGAGCGTCCAATGGTTCCATCCATAATAGAGGATTGTGAGCGCTTGGCCCAACTTCTGCGCGAATACAGGGGGCAAGACTGATTTTTTCGGAGTCTGTCTTTTTTCTGGAGTGGGTCAATGCACTTTCTTATAATAGCCCCAAAGGCCGGAATCTGTTGCCCATTTGCTTGCCCATTTCAGTCATTTTTATGAACCAGTTTCTCTTTGACTAATACTGATCTATATCAGCTTTTTTTACCACTATAAGTCATTTTCTGAGTTGACGCACATCAGCCGCTGAGCCATTAGCTCAAGGTACCTTTGAGTTATTCAAAGAGGAGGTCATGATGAGCAGATTTATCTACGTTTTTTGTGTGCTACTGGCTGCTTGGCTAATGCAAAGCACTGCCCTGTGGGCCCAGGAAAAACGCCTTGTTTTACAAGCCCGGTCGCAGTTTAAAGTACTCGGTACTTCTACGTTACACGACTGGCACATGGAAACTTCGGTGGCTGAAGGATTTCTGGAGTGCCTTGCCAATGAAGGGGAATATCCTACGATAAAAGAGGCTAGGGTAACGCTTAAGGCCAAAGACCTGAAGAGTGGAAAGAAGGGGATGGATAAAAACGCCTATAAGGCTCTTTATGCCGAAAAGTACCCAATCATAGAGTTTAGGCTCCAAAATCTTTCTATCGATGAAACAGGCAGAGGCAAAGCACTGGGTACACTGTTTCTGGCTGGCACCAGCCGGGAGGTATCATTCACTGTAGAGCTGCAATACACCGAGGGAATATTAGAAGTTACAGGCCGCACGGCCTTCCGTCTTACGGATTTCAACATAGAACCGCCCACAGCACTCATGGGCACCATAAAAACAGGTGATGATGTCACCATTGAATTCAACACAACTTTCAAAACTCTATAACCATGAAAAATCTGAGGTTTACTTTTCTCATTCTATTTCTGTTCTCCGGTGTAGTGGCGCTGGCCCAAACCGATGAGCGAAAGCTAATGCAATACTATAGAATACCCGGTAAGCAAGGAGTTAACGTCTTTGAAACCTCAAAAAAAGACACCGTGAAATTCCAGGGGTTCCATGTGCGTGTAGGGGGAGACTTTGCCCTTCAGTTTCAGGGGCTTAGTCATGAGAACTCCATAACTGGAGATCCATTGGTAGATCTGGGCTCCAATTTCAATTTGCCCACAGCCAATTTAAACATAGACGCACAGTTGGCCGATGGGCTTCGCATGCATTTGCGTACTTACCTCTCATCGAGACACCACACAGAGGCTTATGTAAAGGGAGGCTATCTGCAATTCGACAGGTTGGATTTTATTCAGGAGGGATTACTCTCCGGTCTAATGGATATAGCTACTATTAGAGTGGGTATGGACCAGATAAACTATGGCGATGCACAGTTTAGACGTTCTGACAACGCTATGGCCATATATAATCCCTTTGTGGGCAATTACATCATGGATGCTTTTACCACCGAGCCTTTTGTGGAGCTTACTCTCATGCCTTCTGACTGGATTTTTGTGGTGGGCCTTACCAATGGACGACTCAACCAAAGCCCACTAAAAGGCGATGACGGATTTGTGTTTTTTAGTAAGGTAGGATGGGACAAGCAAGTGAATGATGACTTACGCCTACGGTTAACCGGCTCTTTGTATAGCAGTTCTGACAAAGGAACCAGAGACTACCTCTATGGCGGAGACCGGGCAGGAGGACGCTACTACGGAACGTTGGCCACCGTAGCCAATGGCGGTTCCGATTTTGATCCCCGATATAACCCACGGTTTGCTTACCAAACAGCCATACAAATCAATCCGTTTATAAAGATTAGTGGCTTTGAATTTTTTGGGTTGATGGAGTTTGTTTCTAATGGCAACGATGCTGTAGGAGGAGATTTTACCCAATTGGGTTTGGAGGGCTTGTACCGCTTTGGTAATGCAGAGCAGTGGTATTTTGGTGGTCGGTACAACACTGTGTCTGGCGAAACCACCAGTGCCGGATCAACCCGTGAAATTAGCCGGGTCAATATTGGCGGAGGGTGGTTCATGACCAACAATGTTTTGGTTAAGTTGGAATATATGAATCAGGAGTATAGTGGAGCCGGTTTTGCCAATAGTCGATTCCAGGACGGACAGTTCAATGGTATAGTGTTGGAGGCGGTTATTGGCTTCTAAAACCAAGCGTTCTCAATGACCATGAGACTATTGGTCTTAGCATTAGTGTGGGTTTCCCCGTTGTCCGTCAGTGCTCAAGATAGCCTGTTGATAACCGGGAAATCCATTACCATTCAGGGGCAAACTTCGCTCGGTAAATTTGCCTGCACATACTCCGAAATACACCAGCCTAAAGCCGCTTTTATAAGAAATGGCGCCAACCCAATTCCTGTACTTTTTTTAGAATTGCCGATTGAAGATTTTGACTGCGGAAATAAAATACTCAATAAAGATTTCCGTGAAACCCTTAGAGCAGCAGAACATCCGAGTATTGGAATCAGTGTAGACAATTTTCGAAAAATAGAAAACTATTATCTGAGCACTGTAAGCTTGACTTTGGGCGGAAAAGTGTCTGAGCTTTTAGAATTGCGTTTTATTAAGATTGATAAGCATGGAAATACTTATTTAAAATCTGAGTTTAAGCTTAGTACAAGCAGTTTTGAACTTAGCCCTCCTAAAAAACTTTTCGGACTCATTAAATTGAGAGAGACTCTTGAGGTGAGCATTTGCCTTTACTACTAAAATTTTAATTATTCTGGTAATGATTAGGTGAAACACCTATAAGATTCTCGCATTCTATCGCTCTCTTTGTAATTCACCTCTTCCGCATTCAGCCATTCAGACTTTTTAGGGTTTATTAATTTTCAGGGTTATGTTAAAAAGCGTGGTTTATACTAGCTCGGCTAATACCGCGATAAATGAGGAAGTATTAAAAAGCATTTTAAAAGAAAGTGTTCGATACAACAATTCAAGACAAATCTCCGGATTGCTCATTTATCATGATGGTACTTTTCTTCAGGTAATTGAGGGCGATAAAAAGGAGGTTGAAGGATTGTTCAAAAGGATATGTAAAGACGTTCGTCATCGCAATGTGACTATTCTTTTTGAAGAAGATATTGAAGAGCGTGAGTTTGGCGCTTGGGCCATGGCCTTCAAAGAGGTACATGACGAAGATCTTTGCCAGTTGGAAGATTATGTAAAACTAGACGATCTCCATTTTGGTGAGGTGATAAAAGAAGGCGGAGCCAAAAGTATATTGAAAGCTTTTTACGAGATGAACATTTCCAGTGGAGCTCAACACATGTTTTAGTTACCTTCCACTCTTCGGTTCAACATATGGTAACGGGCACCTTTTCTGAGCAGGTGAAACCGCTCTTGCCCGTTGGCGTTTTTCACAAATCGGCCTTCCTTCTGATTCCAATGTGTGCCGTCATACACCAATACATAGCTTTGGCCCAGCACTTCAAATGTATTGCCATGAACCCATATAGCCGTATTTTCATCAATAGAAAGCCCCAGTAAATCAGGGTATTGTTTCAGAATTTCAAACATGTCGAACTGTCGGTTTCTCGCCAACGTATGCTGATCGATGGCTACGTTTTCAATAAAGGCAAAGCCTTTTTCATGGTCACCCATCATTATAGTATTGGTTTTGCTATCTCCTCGGGCAAGGTAGGAGCCTTGTATGGTAGCTCCAGCCGATGAACCGGCTATGACGCCTCCGCGGTCGAGCAGTGCATGCAGTTTACCTTCTACCTTAGTGCCAAGGTAAGCATCGGCCAGCCTCCATTGCCGTCCTCCCGGAAAGTATACCCCGGTTGCCTCATCTAACACGGCTGCAAAGTCTTCGGTATCGGCTATTTTAGGGTCGGTGGTGTGGAGTATACTCACCTTGCCTACACCTCTGCGTTGCCATTGGGCGGTAATTCTCTCTTTAGCCGCTTGGTCTACATCATAGCCTCCTGCGGTTGGAATAACCACTATATGAGCTTTTGAGCCACCGGCCAGTGCAATAAACTTATTATATACGGAGGTATCGGCAAGGGCTCCTCCGGCAATAATCAGGTGGCCTTTTTCAGGCCCGGTGGTTTGGCCAACTAAATGCAGGCAAGCACTAAGGGCTAACACATAGAGCAGAGTGCGCCTCATTTCTTCAACAATTTCTTAACGTCCTTTTCAATCAGGTCTACCCATTGGCTATACATTTTTCCGGAAGGGTGGAGGTTATCCGGTGCAACCAGTTCCTTGTCTTTGTCGGCTTTTCTGGAAATAGGAGTAATGTTGAAATACTTTACTCCGTATTTCTTGCATATCTGTTGAGATACTTCGTTGTAGGCATCCAACTCCCGTGCAATTTGCTCAGCTTTGGCAGCCCCAAAAGGTGTTTTGCCATAATCGGGGATAGAAAGAACGAAAACGCGCTTTTTCTTACCTCCGGCCAGCTCAATGGCCATTTGTAGTAGTTCTTCAAACTCAGGAGCAAAGCTTTCTACACTGCGGCCCTGGTATTGATTGTTTACCCCAATTAGCAGCGAAACCATGTCGTATTGAGGTAAAAGCTCAGCGTCTTTTTCAATAGCCGCTTTCAGTTCATCGGTTCTCCAGCCTGTGGTGGCAATTATTTTTGGTGGGGCAAGGGTAAATCCGTTCTCATTAAGGCGTTTTGTCAATTGTACCGGCCAGCGTTGGTTTTCATCTACACTTTCTCCAATAGTGTAAGAGTCGCCAAGGGCCAAATAGTGGAGTTGAGATTCTTGATTCTTCATGGGGGTAAAGGTTGAGCCAGTGACCATAAATAAGGCTATTATACAGAGTGAAATACTTTTCATAGGCGGTTTGATCCTTTGTTGTTAATCGGCCAGTTCTCTAAGGTCTACAGGAACGACTTTTGAAACACCTTGTTCAATCATGGTAATACCATAGATGATATCGGTAGCAGCCATCGTCCGTTTGTTGTGGGTTACAATAATAAACTGCGATTCGGCTGAAAATTTCTTGATGATATTGTTGAACTTATCAATGTTCGCATCGTCCAGAGGGGCATCTACCTCATCGAAAATACAGAAAGGGGCCGGTTTAAGGAGGTAAATAGAGAAGAGAAGCGAGGTGGCTGTTAGTGTTTTTTCTCCTCCCGACAACTGGTTGATAGTAAGAGGGCGTTTGCCTTTTGGCTTAGCCATAATTTCTATTTCAGACTCCAGCGGGTTGGAAGGGTCTACCAGTTTCAGGTCACAATCGTCTTCTTCAGTAAACAGTGAGCGGAAAACGTTGACAAAGTTTTCTTTGATCTTGCCAAAGGCATCCAAGAAGGTGTCACGGGCAACTGTGTCAATTTCATCAATGGTCTGCAACAACGAATCTTTGGCCTCAATCAGATCATTCTTTTGTTCGGTTATGAAGGTGTGACGCTCTTTAATTTCATCGTAGGCTTCCATGGCCATAGGGTTGATTGGGCCAATGCGTTCAATTTTTTCGCGTAGTTTGAGCACTCCCTGTTCAATTTCTTCAACCGCGCGGTCATCAGGTTCGGCCTCTTCTCTCAGCACAGCATCAAGGTCTACTTTAAACTCTACCGACAGTCGTTCCTTTACAGCACTCAGCTCAAGTTTGGTTTCATTGAGCTTGTTTTGCTGTTCCATAATGAGCGTATCGGCCAGCTCTCTTTTATGGCGTAGTTCTCTCAGTGTTTTTTCGGCTACATCAATATCGCCTCGTTGTGCGTAGTAGTCTTTTTCGGCCTCATTTACTCCTTTTTCTATAGCCTCTTTTTCATCATACATGGCAATGAGCTCATCCTCATTGTTTTCTGAAGTATCGATGAGTTTTCTTATCTCCAGTTCGTTTTTCTCCAGCTCTTCCTGGTTTTTGGCAATGCGCTGCTTGCTGCTTTCAAAAGCAGTTTGTTTGTAACTTATTTCCTGCTTTATGGATTCTACCCGGTTTTGCTTTTGATGAAAAACGATGTTCTTATCGTTAAAGGCCTGTGATTTTTCAGACAGTCGTTGAGACTCTGTTTTGGCTCTTGCTTCCAACTCGGCAATACTTGCCTCTATTTCCTCAAAAACAGCTTCTTCATCTTCCACTTGTGGACGCAGGTCTTCTAACTGGGTGGTTAGTCGTTCAATGCCCTTGACTATTTCTTCTTTGCGATTGGCATGGCTGGAGAGCATTTGAGAGAGCTGTTCTTTCCGTGTTTTTACGGAAATATACTCTTCATTGATTAGGTTGAATTCGCGCTGAAGTTCTTCTATTTCTGATTTAAAAGAGTTGGATTTAAGTCTGGCCAGTTCCTGCTGTTTTTGGTCGAGCCGATCTTTGATATCAACGCTTTTTGCTTCGAGCTCTTTAATTGTTTTTTGAAGCTTTTCAAGGTTTTTGGCTCTACCTATTCTTTTTCCTTCAAAGAGGCCTACCGAACCTCCTGAAACGCTGAATCTTCTTTTGGTGTACTTGCCGCTTTCTGTAATAAAAATAGCGTGCTCATCCATAGGAATATCTCCGGGGCCACCTTTTACTATGTATACATTTTCCAGAATGTAGCCTATAAGCCGCCTGTATTTGGGATCATATTCAACGATTTCGGTAGCCGGTATGGCATTATCGTAAAGTCTGGAAGGAGGAGCTTCATATTTATCGAATGCATCGAGCACAAAGAAGTTGGCTTTGCCTTTTGATGCATCGCTAAGAATATTTACTGCTTCGAAAGCCTGACGCTCAGTGTCTACTATGTAGTAGTTCATGTAGCCCTCCAGATAGTTCTCAATGGTTACCCTATACTTATCGTCACAGGCAATGATGTCGGAGAGTAGGGGAGCATTCTTATTCCAGTTTGCTTTCTTTTTGAGAAACTTGATGGCTTCCGGAAAACCTTCCAGATTTTCTACCAACGATTTGGTAAGGTTGTATTCGTTGCGTTTACTATCGAGTTTACGGCCTACCTGAGTCATTTCATCGCGCACCATGTCTATGGTTTCGCTGGTGTCTTGGATGGCCTTCAGGTGTCTTTCTTCTTCGGCTTTACGCTTTTGCAAGAGGGCTCCTTTTTCATCGCGCTGTTCTTCCAGTAGGGTCAGCTTCTCGTCAAAGCGGTCGAGCGTTTCAGATTGTTCCGAACTATCGGTTTCGGTCTTTTCAAACTCCGATTTCAGTGTTTGGAGCTGAATTTCCTTGATCTCAATGTCTTTCTTAAGATTGAACAGGCGCTCTCTCTTGGAGGTGAAACTCTTGCGTTGTTCTTCGAAAGCGAGTTGAGCATTTTGGGCCACTTCTTTCTGTTCGGCATATATCTTTTCCAGCGAACGCACCTCTTGCTCAATGATGCCCAGTTCTTTACTGGCTACTTCCAGTTCGTTTTGGAGGCTTTCGAGACTAAAAGAGGCCCTGTCGTTGCTTTTCTTGTCGGCTTCGAGTTGCTCTCGGAGGTTATCACTTTTGTCTTCCAGAAAAGTGAGCCTCTCGTTTTTAATCTTGCGCTCGCTCTCAAACTGTCTGATTTTATTGACATGTTCGTTGAGGGTACGCTGCCGTGAAGCAAGTAGTTTTTCTTTGGTTATGAGGTCGGTTTTGCCTTTTTCTATCTGAGCTTCCTGGCTGGCGATCATTTGATTGATTTCCAGCTTTCGGTCTTGCTCTTGCTGAATGGTTTTTTCCAGTTGTTTGAAGCGGTTCGATTTTTCTGCTACCGTTTTTCTAGCCAGCGCAACGCTCTCAATTTTGTATTCATCTTTAAGCCGATAGTACTTCTCGGCCTGCTTGGCCTGCTTTTCCAACGACTTAAGGTTTTTCTCTATTTCAAAAAGCAAGTCTTCAACCCTGTCCAGGTCATCGTCAGTATCCTTCAGTTTTTTGAGGGTTTCTTTCTTTCTGGTTTTGAACTTGGAGATACCGGCTGCTTCTTCGAAAAGAGCTCTGCGAGAGTTGTCTTTGTCGTTCAGAATGTCGTCTACCATTTTCAGTTCAATGATTGCATAGCTATTGGATGCTATACCGGTGTCCATGAACAGATTGGTAATGTCTTTGAGGCGGCAGCTTATACCGTTAAGAAGGTACTCACTTTCTCCTGAGCGATAGTATCGCCTGGTAATCGTAACTTCGGTATATTCAGTAGGAAGAAGGTTTTTTGTGTTTTTAAATGTGAGAGATACTTCTGCCAGCTGCGTGGGCTTGCGTTTTTTTGTGCCATTGAAAATGATGTTCTCCATCTTTTCTGAACGGAGCATCCGGGTTTTTTGCTCGCCCAAAACCCACCGAATTGAGTCTACCACGTTGGATTTACCGCAGCCATTGGGGCCAACAATGCCGGTAATGCCTTCATCGAAGTTAATGATGACCTTATCGCCAAAACTTTTAAACCCTTTTATTTCTAGCTTGGTAAGTTGCATGAACTGATATGCCTCAAAAAATTAGAGTAGCTAGCAAAATTAAAATTAACACCGACAATTCAGTGGTAATGCGTAAAAAAATGCAGAGAGTTTCGTTGGCCAGGGTGGCATTGTCTGCTGCATGGCTTTTGTAGTTGTCTCTGGCATATTTGCCCCAATTTGCTAGCTTTGCTATTGTCATGGATTTCGACTTCGGCACCTTACTTTACATTGTTTTGGCGGTAATCTATTTTATTGTTCAGTCGGGCAGTAAAAACAAGAAGAAGCGTTCAAACCAAAGAGGTGAGCAAGAGGCCTATGAGCCCAGGGAATCGAATAAGCGAAGACCTACTTTCGAGGAATTATTGGCCGAGTTTACAGGCCAGCAGCCTCAGAAAGATCCTGAACCAATAGTTGAGCCGGTAAAGCCCGTGGTTGTAGAAAATGCTTCGCAAAGCAGGCGTTCGGTTTATGAAATTGCCCAGGAAAAGTCTGCTCAAAGGAAGAGGGAAGCTGAATTAGAGGTTCAGCGCATACAATCAAAAACCAGCGATCATCTAAAAGGATATGAGTTAGAGGAAGAAGAGGAACAAACGGAGTCTTCTTATGCTACTATGTTTGAAAACCTGGACGATGTAAAGAAGGCCTTTGTAGCTTCAGAAATATTCCGAAGAAAGTACCACTAAGACTTTTTAAACTCAATTGGCAGTTTGATCACTGAAGTAACGGCATTGCCGTTGGCTTTAGCGGGTTTCCATCGGCTGGAGCGCTGGAGCGCATTAATAATAGCTTTTTCAGTATCGAAGCCCAGGCGGTTGTGGAATTTAAGGTTTTGAATAGCACCCAATTGGTTTACCTCAAACGATACTAAAACTTCTCCTTCAGTGTTGGCTACCTTGGCTGCTTCAGGATACTCAATGCTTTCTTCCAGCATCTGCTTCCAGTTTTCAATGCCAATTTCGGGCATAGGAACTTCCTGCATGCTATTGGCTAATGGTTCTATGGTGTAGTTTTTTACATTTACCTGTTCTACAGGCAGTGCCTCAAAAGAGAAAATAAAGAACAACAAGGCCATCACTGGTACGGGGATGAGCAGTTTCATGTAGTTGGTTCGGGCTACTTTCTTCATCATGTCTAACCGCTTGAGGGTTTTATTTTTACCGAAGTAGCTACCGTATTTAAGTCCCATTTTATTGAACACCGTAGAAACCAGCAAGTGCGCGTACTGGCTATGACCGGTTTTGCTTACCACAGCATGGTCTGCCGCATACTCATGAACTTCCTCTAGCAGTTGCTTGTACAGATATACAAGCGGGTTGAACCAAAAAATAATCTTTAATACCTCAATGAATATGATGTCAAAGGAGTGTTTTTGGTCAATATGAGCTCTTTCGTGAGCGATTATTTGCTCTTTTTGCTCCTCGGTATGCTCCTGAGAATTGTCCCAGAAAAGGTAATTGAAGAAAGAGAAGGTGGGCATAGTGCCATCGGTGCTCACCAGAAAATAGTTGTCTTTAAACCGAGTGTTGTGTCGTTTATACCAAATTACCTCTTTGAAAGAGCGTATTTGAATAAAGAGTTTCAGCAAGCCGTATACAACGCCTGTAACATAGAGCATAAGCAGTGCTTCCCACCATAGTAAGAAGGGCCTTTCCGATTGGGCCGTAATTGTATAGGAGTAGGCCTTTTCGGCTTCAATGATTGGTTCGCTACCTACTCCGTTGCCAAACTGATGAATGGAATTGAAGAACCCCGGAGTGGTTGCAGGGTCGTAAGAAAATTCCATGAGAGGGAAAGACACTGACAAGAATAGGGCAGCCAACAGATAGAACCGGTTGTATTGAAAGCTTTTATCGTTTCTGAAAAAGAAATGATATAGCAGATAGAGAATAGCCAGACAAGTGGCTGATTCAATCAGGTAGATCACTCCTTCATTGAGCGATTCCAATAGTTCTACTGTTGGGTGCTTTTTCATTTATTGTTCTTGCTCTTCAGTGTCTAAATCACTTTTTACGTGCTTCATCAAAGACTCAAAGTCTTGAATATCCATTTCATTTTCTTTGGCAAAGAAGGACACCAATTTTTGGAACGATCCTCCAAAGTAGCCTCCTAAAAAGTTCTTTAAGTAGAAGTTACTATAAGACTTCTTGTCTACTATAGGAAAGTACTCATGGGTTTTTCCATAAGCTTTGTAGCCTACAAATCCTTTCTTTTCTAATATTCTTATTATGGTAGATACCGTGTTGTATGCGGGCTTGGGTTCAGGCATTTTGGCCAAAACGTCTTTTACAAAGCCTTGTTCTATTTCCCACAGTATCTGCATCACTTGCTCTTCAGCCTTAGTTAATTCCTTCATATCGCAAACATTATTACATACATAATGATCAATTATACAACTATCCGAGTAGTTTTCAAACTAATAGGTTAGTTTATTTTTTTCAGAGTTGAGTAAAGGCATAAGCTATAAGATTGGCTCCCATTTGCAGGGCTTTTCTTCTTACTTCTTCCGGGTCGTTATGAATCCGTTGGTCTTCCCAGCCATTGCCTAAATCCGACTCGTAGGAATAGAAGCACACCAGTTTGCCCTCATAAATCAAGCCAAAGCCCTGGGCGGGTTTGTTATCGTGCTCGTGAATTTTGGGTAGCCCCTGCGGAAACTCAAACTTTTGCTTATACACCGGGTGGTCGTGTGGTAGTTCCACAAATTCAAGCTCTGGAAATACCTTTTTCATCTCTAGTCTGATGTAGGCATTAAGACCATAATTATCATCAATATGGAGAAAGCCCCCCGAGGTAAGGTATTTTCGGAGGTTTTCGGCTTCTGAAGCACTAAAAACTACATTGCCATGCCCGGTCATATATATAAATGAATAGTCGAAGAGTTCGGGGCTGCCAACTTGCACTACCGCATCGCGCTCATCGATGTTGGTACCCAGTTGTTCATTACAAAATTTGGCCAAATTGGGCAGAGCCGTTTTATTGGCATACCAGTCGCCACCACCTCCATATTGAAGTTTTGCTATTTTGAGTGGCTCTGATTGCCCATGGGCATTAACACTCAATAGAAGGATAAAAAGAAGACCAATTGTCTTTTGCATGAATTTTTGGAGTTGTCTTTACTTGGAACGATTAATTAGAGGTACAGTTTATTATTTTACAGCATCAAAAACCAGTAATAGTTTAGGAAGTGACCCGTAAAGGTTTTGAAAGTTTTGTGGAGCAATTGAAACTGCGGTTGGCCGAACCTCTGCCGGGCAAAAAGGCGCAAGTAGAAATGGCCCCGCGGCCCATAGACGAAAGACGCTTTAATGAAAATCCGGAAAGGCCACCCAGAAAGGGTGGAGTAATGGTGCTTCTGTACCCTGATGAAGGAAGAATTCATGTTCCTTTAATGAAAAGGCCGGTATATAATGGCACCCATAGCGGCCAGGTAAGTTTTCCGGGTGGAGCCTGGGAACCTATGGACATAGACCTAACGCACACGGCACTCCGAGAAACAGAAGAGGAAATTGGTATTCCGCAATCGGCAATTGAAGTACTGGGGCACTTGTCTGAGTTGTTTATTATTGCCAGTAACTTTAAAGTTTTGCCAACCATTGGGGTGGTATACGAAAAACCAAACTTCATTCCTGATCCCATAGAGGTGGCGCGCGTGTTGCCCATGTCGCTGGATGTACTGTACAACGAGGAACAGCGGAAAGTTAAAACCATGAAATTCCCACCATTCACCATTCATTCTCCCTACTACGATGTGCATGGCGAGGTGGTATGGGGTGCCACGGCTATGATGCTTAGTGAACTAGCCGCAATAATGGAGCAGCTTATTCGGAAATAATGGCTGTGGCTTCTATTTCAACCAGGTACTTGTCATCAATAAACCGTGAAACCTGAACCATGGTGGTGCAGGGTTTTATATGGCCGAATGCTTCCTGATGTGCCCTTCCGATGGCTTCCCATTGTGTAATATCGGTAACAAACATGCGCGTACGCACCACGTCTTCCATACGGGCACCGGCTTGTTCTAAAACGCCTCGTATCTTTTGCAGGGCAAATTTGGCTTGTAAGTAAGGATCGTTTCCGCCAACCAATTCGCCTTTGTCATCGGCTACAGTGCCGGTAACTTCAACTACGTTGCCCACCCGCACAGCTCTGGAGTAGCCTACAACGTCTTCCCAGGGGCTTCCACTGCTGTAGTTTGTTCTTTTACTCATGACTTATTTACAATGTGTTTTAAAATCTTTCGGTACAACTCGTTGGGTTCGAATGGTTTTTGTACAAGAGTAAGAAAGGGCGAATTGGAGAACTCTTCTTCAAACTCTGAAGTAAGGTAGCCACTCATGGCAATGAGTGGGGTGGCGCTGTTCTTAATCTCAATCTTTCGGATAAGCTCGGCCGCAGCAAAACCCGAAAGAGGTTTCATTTCTATGTCCATTAGCACCAGGTCGTACTCGTTTTGCTTACACTTCTCTACGGCTATTTGTCCATCGCTGGCCTCCTCAAACTGGGCGTTCCAGTTAACCAACAGCCTTTTAAGTACCAGCCTGTTCATGTCGTTATCATCCACTACCAAAACCTTCTTCTGTTTTAGGTCTTTGTCGCGGGTTTGATCCTGAAGATTGACCATGTCAAAAGCCTGATTGATTTTAAAGGACACACTAAAGGAGAGCTGGGTGCCTTCTTCTTCGGCCGATTCAATACGTATTTCGCTTTGCATGAGGCGAAGCAATTTTTGAGTAATGGAAAGTCCTAAACCTGTACCGCCATACTGTCTTGTGGTTTCATTACCAGCCTGTTCATATTCTTCGAAGATCGTTTTCAGCTTGTCTTTGGGTATCCCAATACCCGTATCATTAACCTCAAAGTTTACGGTGGCCACATCGTCTTTCAGGCCTTCCAGGCTGGCTTTAATGTGTACGTGCCCCTCATGCGTGAATTTGATGGCATTACCAATAAGGTTGTTAAAGATTTGAGTAAGGCGCGTGGGGTCGCCAATCACCCTGTCCGGCATATGCTCACCAATTTCTACGAGTAAGTCTATTCCCTGGCTTCTCGCTTTGTATTTAAAGCTATCGCGAATGTTGCGTAGTAGGTCTATTATGGAGAACTCAATAGACTCCAACACCAGTTTGTTGGCTTCAATCTTATTATAATCGAGCACATCGTTGATGAGTGAATGCAAGCCTTCGGCAGAAAATTTCAGTGCATCGATGTATTCCTGCATTTCTGCATCTTCATTATCCATTTCCATGATGTGGCTCAGGCTGATAATGGCATTGAGCGGGGTTCTAATTTCATGGCTCATTACAGAAAGAAATTCCGACTTAGCCTTAGTGGCTCTTTCTGCCTCTTCGCGAGCAATTTCCAGTGCCTTGTTTTGTTTTTTGATTACCTGAGTTCGGGCAGCTACCAATTCGGTGAGTTCCTGATTGATGTTGAGTTGTAGGCGTTCGTTGTTCTTTAATTGTAAAATAAGCGACCGCTGAGTTATTTCATGGTTTTCGTAATCGCGTTTCAGTTTATGACTTATGCCCAGCGAGAAAGCAATGAGTTCTACAATAAGCCCTGCCTGAACATAAACCGGCACATCGTTAGAGATACCGGTGGCTCGAGAAATAGCCGAAATAAGTACTCCTAATAACATAAGAAAAGTGCCAAGAGTAAAGTACCTGATAATGAGTGTAGACTTTCTGTTAATGGCAATGAGGAACACAATGCCAAAAACGGCCAACACTATCATGGCGTAGATCATTATCTCAACGCTGTTGTGAATGTCTCTGGTTATCCAAAAATAGACGCACACCAAAATAAAGGCCAGGGAAGCAGTCCGGCTCACCCATATGAGGGTGTTGTTCCATTGCGGGTGTGTTTTTCGGAGTTCGAGAAACTCTTTAGCAAACATAAAATAGGCTGCTGCGCTCAGTATAGGTAGCACCCACAAAATGGGTAGTGGGTCTGGCGTTTCCGGGTGAAACCAAATTTCTATAATACCATATACCTGCAGAAAATAGATAAAATTGAGCAGGGCATAGAAGGCAAAGTAGATGAAGACGTTTTGCTTGGTGTAGCCAAAAAGAAAGCAGGAGATGAGCATGATTACCAGCAACAATCCGCTAAACATCCCTTCGAAAAGGTTAATGCTTTCTTTCTTCCTGGTCCATTCCAAATAAGGCTCAAGGCTGGCCCTAAGGTCTATGGGCATGTTATCGGCACTCTGCACTTTCACATACACATGAGCAGTTTTTTGCGGGGGAATGTCCAACAGTACCTTGGTGGTATAACCTTGTGGTATGCTTCTGCTTTTGGCAGCAAACTTATAGCCCGTTCGCTGCTCAGTCATTACACTGTCTATGAGAATGTAATAGGTTTCGAAAGGATTGCTTCCCCCTCGCAGTAAGTGACTCAACCGTTCGTTCGATCGGTTTTGCACCTGATAATACAGCCAGTAAGTACCTTCTTTATTAAAGCGTGTAATAAAACTGCTTTCCAGAAAGTCTTCGGGGGCCATGTTCCGGATATCGTCAATATCCAGGCTATTGGTTTCATCGGTGTAGACCAAAATACGCTGTGGATCCAGTGTCTGGCTTTTGTGCTCATTAAAAATGTGGAGGTTATTGAAAAAAGCCGGCTCGCCTATTAAAGGGGTTGAAGCCCCCCATAGTAGCATGAATGTAATTAAGTACAGTAATTTGACTAACCTCATCAATAGATCTAGTAAAGTGCTAGATTCTTTCTGGCCTGCAAATTACAATTATGAATTTTAAGATGAAGCAATTGCACAAATTATGCTTGCGCAAATTTAATTGCATCGTTCGACCAGGGTGCGCTGCTTTGAATAGCTTCCAGCACTTTAGCCGGGTCTGTAAATTCAGTCCAGATTTCTCTATGTCTTTCTCCCATAAAACCTTCCTCAATAGCCTTGTTAAGCATGTTAAGCAAGGGATCGTAGTACCCGTCCAGGTTGAGAATGACTATTGGTTTTGTAAAAATGCCCAGGCGTTTTAGGGTTATGGCCTCCATGAGTTCCTCAAAGGTTCCACAACCTCCGGGTAAGGTAATGAGTGCATCTACACCAACCATAAACTGTTTTTTGCGCTCGTGCATATCGGCAGTAAAAATAAACTCATTCACATCTTTGTGATGAAACTCTACCTCTTTCATAAAATGAGGCATAATACCAATTACTCTGCCTTTTTCTTCCAGAATAGTATCGGCCAATTGACCCATAAGCCCCCGGGCACCACCGCCATAAACCACTGTAGTGTTGTTTTTCACCAAGGCTTTGGCCACCACTTTGGTAGCTTCGAAATACTTCGTGTCAATTTTTTCGCTCGAAGCGCAATACACACAAACCTTCTTGATTTTTTGCATCTTCTACAATTCCAATTTGCGGGGTACAATGTATGGAAAATGTCTAAAAAAATGATACATCCGTTGGAATGATTCGACAATGATTGACAATCTATTTTTCATATTTTAACCAAACATTCAATCCAAGAAACTATGAAAAGATTAGTGCTTACCTTTTGTTTGGTATGGTTGGTTTTTGATCAGGCCCGGGCTCAGGGGACTATGCTGCTCCGAGAACCCACCATATCCGATACGCATATTGCATTTGTTTATGCCAACGACTTATGGATTGTTGGCATGGATGGTGGTCAGGCCAGCAGGCTCACCTCCAACATTGGAGGAGAAACTAACCCTCACTTTTCTCCCGATGGTAAACTAATTGCCTTTTCAGGGCAGTACGATGGCAATCAGGATGTCTACGTAATTCCTGCACAGGGGGGAGAGCCCAAACGCCTGACATGGCACCCTTCGGCTGATAACGTAACAGGGTGGACCCCAGAAGGAGAGGTTCTTTTTACTTCTGGCAGAAAGGGGCATCCGACTAAGGAATCTAAGTTTTTTGCCGTTTCACCGGAGGGTGGCCACCCGCGTGAATTGCCCATACCCAGAGCAGTAGATGGAGAAATATCGGCTGATGGCCGGTGGATTGCTTACCAACAGATTTCTTTTTGGGATCCTGAGTGGAGAAATCACCGCGGAGGGCAGGCCAAGCCTATATGGATTGTTGACCTAAAGAACTATGACCTTAAAATGACTCCGCAACCGGATAGCGAAAGACACACCAGCCCTGTATGGTTGAATGGAGAAGTCTATTACCTATCCGAAAGAGACTTTGCCAACAACATTTGGAAATTCAACCCCAAGACGGGAGAAGAAAAGCAACTGACCTTTCATACCGATTTCGATGTGAAAAACCTGGATGCCGGTGGCAACCGAATTGTTTATGAACAAGGTGGGAGACTTCATTTACTCAATCCGGCTACCGGAACCACGAAGGCACTCGAAATTCATGTGACCGGAGATATGAATTGGGGACGTCCACGATGGGTAGAAGCGAGTGCTTTCGACCTTCAAAATGCTCAAATATCACCCACAGGTCAGCGGGCTATCTTTGAGTTCAGGGGCGATATTATTACGGTGCCCAAAGAAGAGGGTGCCTGGAGAAACCTGACCAATACGAGTTTGTATGCCGATCGGTCTCCGGTATGGTCGCCCAAAGGAGACAAGGTGGCCTGGTTTACCGATCAGTCGGGAGAGTATCAGTTAATGATTTCAGATCAGAAAGGGTTGCAAAGCCCCAAGCTCATAAGCTTGCCCAACCCTACCTTTTATTTTAAGCCTCAATGGTCGCCCAATGGTCAGTACATAGCCTATACCGATACAGATTATAATATGTGGTATGTGGATGTGGAAACCGGTGAGGCGAGAAAAATTGATACCGACTTGTTTGCTCACCCCAATCGCTCCATGAATCCGGAATGGTCGCCAGATAGTCAATGGATTGCTTATGTGCAGCTTCAGCCTAACCAGTTTAAAGCGGTGAAAGTGTATCATGTGCCTACCGGAAAAACACACTTGCTCACCGATGCCATGGCCGATGCCATATCGCCTGTGTGGGATGCAAGTGGTAAATTCCTCTATTTCCTGGCTTCAACAGACTATGGTCTTAATAGCGGTTGGCTCGATATGAGCTCCTACAACGTACCGTTGAGTTATACGCCTTACCTGATTGTACTTCAAAAAGATGGTAAATCTCCCTTCTTGCCCAAAAGTGACGAAGAGCCGGAGGGTGATAGCGATAAAAAAGAAGCCAAGGAGAAGGTAGAAGTGAAAATTGACCTTGACGGAATTGCCAGTCGTATTGTAGCGGTAGATGTTCCGGCAAGAAACTACACCGAATTGTTGCCCGGTCCGGAAGGCTATTTCTTTTATATAGAGTCTGTTCCTCAGCAGGGAAACAGGTTACAGCGCTACAGCCTTACTGAACAAAAGGCCATTACCTTCTTATCCGGGATTTCCCAGGGGGTGGTTTCGGCCGATAGAGAAAACTTGCTCTATAGAAGTGGAAGCACCTGGGGCATAGTTTCTACCAAAGGAGGGGAAAAGAAAGTGGGTGATGGACGACTTGATATATCGGGTATACGCACAAAGATAGACCCTACGGAAGAAGCCCGACAAATCCTGAAAGAGGGTTGGAGATTTATGCGTGACTTTCTTTATGTAGACAATACCCACGGTGCTCCCTGGGACGATGTATGGAAGTGGTACGCCCCTTGGGTAGAGCATGTGAGGCATCGTTCTGACCTTAACTACATAGTAGACATTATAAGCGGAGAAATTGCCGTGGGTCACTCTTATGTGTCGGGTGGAGACTATCCTGACCTAACCAGTGACAGGGTTGGACTTTTAGGAGCCGATATAGTGCGCGATCGACATGGCTTTAAAATTGAAAAAATATATACCGGTGAAAGCTGGAACCCTAACCTGACAGCTCCGTTGGCAATGCCCGGTATAGAGATTAAGGAGGGAGACTATATTTTACAGGTCAATGGTCAGGATGTTTCTTTGAAACAGAACTTCTTCAGTTACTTTGAAGGACTTGCCAACCGGCAGTTGACTTTGCTGGTAAATGATAAGCCCACAAAAGATGGAGCTCGCACAGTTTTGGTACAGGCCATAAGCAATGAAAATGGCCTGCGCCAGTTCGACTGGATTGAGGGCAATAGAAGGCTGGTTGATGAACTATCGGGAGGCAAGTTGGCGTATGTATATGTACCCAATACCAGTAATCCTGGTTATACATATTTTAACAGATATTACTTTGCTCAACAACACAAGAAAGGGGCTGTAATTGACGAACGGAACAATGGTGGAGGTTCCGCAGCCGACTATATGGTAGATGTAATGGCTCGTGAGTTGCATGGCTATTTCAATAGCAGGGTAGAGGGTAACACCCCCTTTCCATCGCCCGGAGCTGGTATTTGGGGACCAAAGGTTATGATTATCAATGAGAGGGCCGGATCGGGTGGAGATTTGCTGCCCTTTATGTTCCGCCAAATGAAGATAGGCCCACTGGTGGGTACCCGAACCTGGGGTGGGCTGGTTGGCACCTGGGATACACCAAGGTTCATTGACAACGGACGTATGGTAGCTCCCCGCGGAGGTTTCTACAATACTGAGGGAGAGTGGGATGTAGAGGGAGTAGGAGTAGCTCCTGATATTTATGTGGAACAACTGCCTAAATTGGTTATTGATGGAAAAGACCCGCAGCTGGAAGCTGCAGTAAAAGAAGCTCTTAGGCTCTTAGAAACAGAGGGCGTAATCCTGAAGCCCGAGCCACCGGCTCCGGTTCGCTGGAAAAGACCTCTTAAAAAAGGAAACTAAAACCTGATTTCGAAAGAAAGACCTTCATGCGTTGGGAGCCGCTTTAGAGTGGCTTTCAACTGCATGACCATGAGCTTAATAATACGCATTCCCATACTTCCTGTGGCCCCACTTTGGCCACTTCCTTTAATACCAGGGCCAAAATCGGAGTATTCAATAATGGTCAGGTTGTTTTCCTTTCTACACTGAATAACAATGCCCTTTTCTAAGGACTGTGGAGTAGAGTGTTTTATGGAGTTAGTGATGAGTTCATTAAAAATGAGAGCCAAAGGTATGGCCTTGTCTATGGGTAGAAAAAGTGCCTTGCACTGAATGGTAAACGGCATGTGGCCATTGCCTTTCTTTAAGCTATTAAACACCAGAGGGACCAACTCCACCAGGTAGTCCTGAAAATTAATATTCTTAGAGCTATTAATGCCATATAGCTTTTCATGGACAATGGCCATGGTTTGAATACGATTTCTTAAAGCTGTGTATAACTCATTGTTTCCGTCAGGGTCTTCTTCTTGCTGCAGGTAAATGAGGCCCGAGAGAACCATCAGATTGTTTTTTACTCTATGGTTGAGTTCCCTGTAAAGCAACTCTTTCTCTTCCAGCGAATGAGATAGCTGTTCGTTGGTACTTTCAATAGCCGCCTGTTGTAAGTTGAGCTGTTGGTTTTTTCTTCGTACCCGTAAAAAAAGTAGCACCACGGTGAGGGTAGAAGCTCCTAAAAGAACACTACTCACCACGGTGTATGCTAGTGCCCTTTCGTTGGCCTCTGCCTTAATTTGTACCTCTTTAAGGGCCTTTTCGGCCAGCTCTTTGTCGTGAACGGCCTGTAGCTCTTCTACATCTATGGCATATTGGTCGTTCATTAGTTGAACTTTGGAGAGATACGATTTTCGCGATAAGTCATAAGCCTCTTTGTAACGCCCAAGCCCATTGAGAATGGTCATTTTAAGAAGGTATAAATCTTCCAATACACCATGCCAGTTATTGGTTTCGGCCAGTTCAATAATGGGAGCTGCTTCTTCCAATGCTTTGTCAAAATAGCCTCTTCGGGCATAGTAGGTGGTTAGATTGTGAATTACCGTAGCTACATCGCGCATGCGGTTGCTTTCTTCCAGTATTTCCAGTGCCTTCTTATAATAGGAGATAACCTTTTCTTCATTGTCAAATTCCGTATGACCGTAAGTAAATCCTAACTCATTGTAAATCAGTGCTTCGGTGTAGCTTGAGCATTCTGTGTTGGTAATTTCAAGAGCCTTGTTACAGAAGAAAACAATATTGTCTGTATTGGGCTGAAACTGTGTTTCGCAGGCAGCCCTTCGGCTAAACCAATAGGCAATATTGCAAGGGTCTACACCTCCCTGAGCAATAATTTCTTCGGCATAACCCAGGTGTTTAAATGCCAGCTCTTTCAGGTTTCTGGCCCTGTAAAACTCGGCAAGGAGAGTCTCCGTTTTTGCTATGTTGTTCATGTCGTTTTGCTTGGTGTAGTAATCGAGCATGGCCAACAGGTCTTCCAGCGACTTGCTAAATCGCTGCAGCACTTTATTCATAAAAGACCGCGATTCCAACATGACCATTCGCAGTGAATCATTCGATTGAATCACTGCAGAAGTATCTAGTATCTGATAATAATTCGAGGCTTCTTTGTAGTTGCCGTAGTCAGTGAGCTCAATAGCCCTCTCCAGATTTTTTAGAGTTTTTTCAGTTTCAGTATTACTTTCAATTATTTCTTTTCTCAGTGACTCCTCTTGAGTGTTTGAATTGTAACTCGTTGATATAGATGATGTTAGTGTAGTGAGTGTGAAAATAGAGGGAAGTATTAAATAGAACTTTTTAAAGTTTAAGTAGGTGGTAATTTTTCTCTTACTATGGGCTTTCATAGGGCAAATGTGCTGGCAGACTGAAATGTAAAAAAAGAAATTATATTTACTTCTATCAACCAAAACACTGTAATGGCTGCTGGCATGAGCATCACTCTTGTAGAGGATGAGATTATCATAGCTGAATATCTTCGGAGCATTCTGGAAAAGAAAGGGCACGAGGTAAATGTGCTTTTCTCCGGCAATGACGACTTCGCGAAGCATCTGGAAGACTACAAGCCCGATTTGGTATTTCTCGATATCAACCTGGATTCCGAAAAGAGCGGTATAGATTTGGCCGGTATGTGCCAGCAGAGGGGGGTTCCGTTTATATACCTTACCTCATACTCCGATACCAAAACCATTGAAAGCGCCATGCGCTTCGACCCGGTTGCTTACATACTCAAACCTTTTACCGAAGAGGAGGTACATAAAACCCTCAACATTGCCCGCATAAAACTGGCCAAGAGTAAAGGAAACTTCTTGAAGCTAAAAGATGGCTATAACCTTATTAAGATTAGGCATCAGGACATTATGTGGTTAAAGGCCGACAACGTGTATACTGAAATAAAGACTGAGCAAAAAAAGTATGTACAACGTATTGGTCTATCTGAGATTAATGAATTACTTCCGGAAGAGACCTTTTTAAGAGTTCATCGATCGTACATAGTAAATATGGGAATGGTGGACGGAGTAGGGAGTGATCATCTGGAATTGAAGGGAGAAAAGATTCCTATCGGCCGATCGAAAAAGGCCGAAATATTTACACGTTTCAATCAATAGCTCATTTCTCGACAATGTAGTTCACATACAAACATCGGTAGTTCACAACAATAAATCCTTTCTACACAATAATATAGGCTAGATTTATTCTTGCTTCGCCTGAGCACTCGTAGTGGCCCTTCTGTCTCTACTTCAGATGTAATTCATCGCAACCAAAACATGTAGTATATGAACTCTCCCTTATCACTAAGGAGGGCGAACCGTGCTTGCACACAGGCATCGGATCATCGCTTTACTTATTTTTTACGAGGTGTATTGGGCATTTTTTCTCTTATGCTCATCTCCATTTCCACCCAAGCTCAAGAAGACAACTGGACCCTGCTCAAAGAAAGTGACGGGGTAAAAGTGTTTTATCAGCCAGAGGCTTGTCAGAGCCAGTCGGTTCCCGATCCGCTTCAGGCCGCAACCATCGGGTTTGGCCATCAGACACTGAAGCTGAAGTTTGTCAACTCCAACAGCTCCAACAGATCGGTAACTTTTTCTAAAGTGACTAAAAACAGCAGTAATGAACTGCATTCTTTGAATCTAGCACCGGGCACAACCCTTCTCGATAAATGTGACGAAGCACCCAGGATAATCCTGAATCAGCAAAAGGACGATGACTATCCCGTGGCTTTTTCGGATTACATCAAAGCATTTGAACTGACCATTAACAACTAAGGCCATGAAAAGAATTATACAACTGAATCTAATTCTGCTGATGATTTGCTCATCGGCTTTATACGTTAATGCACAAACTACCTTCCCAATTCTTCCGGGTTCTGTAATGTCTGACTCAGACGATAATGCCGTACTCAGAGGTTGGCTGGACGACCTGGGAATAGCACCCTCCGGTACACTGCTCTACAGAAGATCTCGTGATGGGGCGAACTCGACTGTTTTCCACAACAGGGTAGACGGTCAGGGGCCTACTCTGGTGATTTTTAAACTGAACAATGGAACCGTTTTTGGAGGCTACTCTCCAGAATCATGGTCTAGTTCGTCCGGTGGCTACCGGCACAATCAAGATGCTTTTCTCTTCAACCTGACTACCAACCAACGGGCGAGTACCTATTACCCACAGTACAGCATCTATACTTCCAGCTCTTATGGTCCGACTTTTGGCGGAGGGCACGACATTTTTATTAACAGCACCATGGATGGTGGTTACTTCAATGTGCATAGCTATAACTCTGTAGACGGAAGTGGCTACAGGTCTTCAACTGCACTAAAAGCACTTACCGGTATTAATACTTCCAGCACATATTATAGCTTTTCAAGTGGGTTAATTACCGAAATTGAAGTGTACAAGGTTGAATTCAATAGCTCCGGCCCCATCATACAAGGGCAGGATATAGTGGTTCAGCTAGACGAGAATGGACAAGCTACCATTAGTGCTGAAGACATTGACAATGGAACAACTGACCCTGATGGACCGGTAACTCTTTCCATCGATGTGAATACATTCAATTGCGATAATCTGGGTGGAAACTCCAGCGCCATTAACATGGAAAGCTTAGGCTTTGTCTCCAGAAATGTATACTCGCATGGTGGAGGGTACAACCCTCACACCAATGAGTTTTGGTATCCGGGATGGTCCAATAGTACGGTTTACAGGCTCAATCCAAGCGGTAACTTGTTAGGCACCTTTAATTCTGGCCAGACTCAGATGATGCAACTTTGGATGGATCTGAACAGTGAAGATTACTATACTGCCAACTGGAGTTATAATACCATTACAAGGCGATCCGGCACCTCTACGGTATGGACATACAATATGGGTAGAACAGCCTCCTGTGTGACTACAGATGCTGATTATGTCTATGCCTATGGCGTGTGGGAAAACGTGATTCGAGTGCTCAACAAACAGACCGGACAATTCATAAGAAACATTAACCTTCCCGGTACTATCTATACCTGGGGAACAATGGCCGTAGCCAACGGATACATCTATATTGGAGGTAGAGCCAACGGATGGTCAGACTTCCCGAACAACTATCAATACCTGCACCAGTTAGATATGGATGGCAACTATATCACCTCCATTTATACAGGAAGAAATCCGTACAGCATGGCCTTCGATGGAGAGGTAATGTGGATTGATCAGTTGAGCAACAACCCCGTAGGTATTAAAATTGCCAATGGCAATGCGTATGAAGGAGGGGGAGGAAGCAATGCCGTAACCCTTACAGCTACCGACCCGCTGGGCAACTACAGAACACAAACCTTTTCAGTAACTGTAGAAGACAATATTGCGCCAACCATTCAACTCAATGGAGCCTCATCGGTGTTTATAGCGACTGGCGAAACATTCAACGACCCGGGAGCAACAGCTTCCGACAATTGTTCTGCCGAAGTTGAAGTTAGCGGTTCAGTCGATACCAACACCCCCGGTTCTTATACACTCAGTTATAAGGCCATTGATGGCTCAGGCAATGAGTCTGCTGTCGTAACCAGAACTGTGGAAGTGGGAGAGCCCATAACCATTACTCCCTGGAGAATCTCCGATGAGTCTGACGATATAGTTTCAGGAATCTCTCAAGGGTTCAGGGGAGACCCCAATGCCTATCAGTACGCTAATATTCCCCCCACAAGTGACCTCTCATGGCAGGTAGCTCCGCTCGATGGTTCAGGAAATATTCTCTTTGGGAGTGGCAACTCCTCAAAACTTGGGGGGTACCCATGTGGCACAGCACTTGACTTTACCTACTTTGAAACCTTTGTAGATATACCGGCCGATATTCAGGTGAATGAACTCACCGTTACTTTTGGCCAGGTAGATGACGGAGTAAGAGCCTATATCTTTAACTCCGCATACCCCAATGGTACGTATAGAGGAGAGCTGTATGGAGGAACCAATTTCAGTCAAGATTACAGCGATTTGGCAGTGCCCGGAGAATTGAACAGAATTGTCATTGTTCAGTTCGATGATTGCGCTGTAGGAAACAACCTAAGAGATGCCAATATTACCATAAACGGATCGCCTGTTCCGGTAAACAACAGCGCACCTCCCGTAGCCATAGCTCAGGACATTACGGTGGCACTCGGAGATGACGGTACCTTTAATCTGCAACCATCACATGTCGATAACGGAAGTTTCTCTACCCTTGCCGGGCCCGTAACCCTGACTTTAGATCAAACCTATACCTTTTCTTGTGCCGATAATGGCACAACCACTGCTGTAACCCTGACCGCTACCGATACAAACGGGGAGCAGGCCAGTACAACAGCAAATGTGACCATCAATGGTGGGCTAGATACAGATTTGGATGGTATTCCAAACAGTTGTGACCTGGATGATGACAATGACGGAATACTCGACACCGTAGAGTGTTCTTCATCAGTATTCCACTGGTCCAATGCCCCTACATGGAGTTCAGGCCATGGACCAACCGTTGGCCGATCGGCCAGGGGTACCATAAACGGTATTGGTTATACCTATACCTCCAATGTAAACTTCAGACTTACAGGCAATTTGTTTGGCCACCAGAAGTTTCCGAGCGAGTTAGAAATACCAAACCAAACTTCTATTCGAAACGATTATGCCTCTCAGAACACACTGACCTTCGATGAACCCATGACCAACCCGGTTCTCGTCTTTGCTTCTATTGGAGGAGGCCCTACCGTAACTATACAGTTCGAAGATGACTTTGATATTCTTTGGATTGAAAGCAACACCACCTCTTATAACGCCCAGGCCAGAACGGTTACGGGTAAAGAAGGCAACGTAGTTATCCGTTTTAACGGAACCTTTAATGAACTCAACTTCGACTACCTCAATGACGAGACATATGTGAACTTTGCTTTTGGGGCAGACTTCTTCTCCCTTTGCGACTTCGATCTAGATGGAATTACCAATAACCTGGACCTGGATTCTGACGGTGATGGTTGTGCCGACTCTGTAGAAGGAGGTCTTGGTTTAGGGCTAGATGCCATTAATGCCGATGGAACACTTTCCGGTTCGGTAGACTCTAATGGAGTTCCGCTTTCGGCCAATGGTGGGCAAGGAGTAGGAACCAGTGCCAGTGCCTCAGCAACCTGTGAGTGCGAATTGGGTATAGACCAAACTGCTCCCAATGTGGTGGGTAAAAATATTTCAGTGACGTTAACTTCTTCAGGTACCGTTTCCATTTCACCTCAAGATGTACTAGACAGCGGATCTGATAACTGTAACCCGGTTACCTATACCCTGAGTCAGGATACTTTTGGAGCCAATGATGCTTCGAATAGCCCGGTTACTGTGCAGCTTACCGGTACAGACCCGGGTGGAAATGCCACCACAGTCGATGTTCAGGTGACAGTTATAGACCCTGTGCCGGTGGTCATTACTAGAAATATTACCGTATTCCTCGATGCCAGCGGACAAGTGACCATTGCCCCCGAAGATGTAGACAATGGGTCAAGCTCGGTGGTAGGACTATCAGGGCTATCGTTAGATGTTAGCTCATTCGATTGCTCCAATGTGGGGAACAATACAGTGACACTTACAGCTACTTCTACTTTAGGAAGTCAGGCTTCAGGAACAGCCAATGTATTTGTTGCCGATGAAATAGCCCCTACCATTACGGTTCAAAATGCTACCGTACAGCTCGATCAGAATGGCTTCGGAAGTATTCAACTTTCGGATATACTTACTTCGGCTACAGATAATTGTGGCATAGCCAGTCAAACAGCAACCGATTTGTCTTTCGATTGTACAGAAGTTGGAGACAATACAGTTACGGTAACAGTCACTGACGTGAATGGCAGAGTTACCCAACGTGATGTTACGGTAACCGTGCTCGATGTGCTGCCAATAATTGCCGAAGAAGACAACTTTACACTGGATTCATGTCAGCCGATTACGTTTACCGTAGCCGATTTGTTAGGTAATGATTCTGACCCTTATGGAGAAACACTTAAGGTAGACTTTGTGGGGCAGCCCAGCAGCGGAAGTATAGTAGACAATGGCAATGGCACCTTTACATATACTCCCGGTCAGTCTACCAACCACACGGCCACAGCCGAGTATATTGTGAAGAGAGATGATGGTACGGTTGTGTTCTCTGGTAACGGACACTTCTATGAGTTTGTAACAGCTCCGGGCATCACATGGTCTGATGCTAAGGTGGCCGCTGAGGCCAGAACTTACAACGGTCAGCAAGGATACCTGGTAACCATTACCAGTGCAGCTGAAAATGACTTTGCCAAATCTAAACTGCAAGGTCAGGGCTGGATTGGCGCCAACGACTCGCAAGTAGAAGGAGAGTGGCGTTGGGTGACCGGCCCTGAAGCCGGTACCTTGTTCTACCGTAGATCCACCGGGCCGGTAAACGGAGCCTATCATAATTGGGCCGGAGGAGAACCAAACGATTACAGGGCCGGAGGATTCTTTGTGAATGGTGAAGATGTGGCTCACTTCCTTTCAGATGGAAGATGGAACGATTACCCGAACAATGTAGGAACAGCTATTGCCGGATATGTGGTAGAATATGGCGGCAATGCAGGAGACTGCGACATTCAGTCGGCCGCCACTGGCACCATTACCTTCGAACTAAACGATGTGGTTGCTCCGATAGCACTTGCTCAAGACCTTACGGTAGATCTTGCCAATGGAGGGGCTCATATTACTCCACAACAAGTGAATGCGGGCTCAAGTGATGCCTGTGGTATACAGAGCCTGTCTCTAGACAAAGAATTCTTCACTTGTCAGGATCTTGGACAAAATACGGTAACTCTTACAGTAACCGATGTGAACGGTAATTCCACCTCAACCACAGCGGTTGTTACAGTAAGAGACGTAACTATGCCATACCTGAATGTGATTAATAGAACCTTTGGCCTCGATGAAAACGGACAGGTAAACATCACACCGCAAACCATGTACAACTCGTCTAATGACGATTGTGGAGGACCGGTAGTGGTGACCATCGACAAGAGTAGTTTCGACTGTTCCAATATTGGCGATAACATCATCACCGTCACCTCAACAGATGAGAGCGGAAACCAAAATATTCAGCAGGCCATACTTACCATAGTAGATGCAGCTGAGCCGGAAGTTGTGGTGAGAGATTACCTATTGGTAGAACTTGACGAAAACGGAAATGCCAGCATTACACCGGCCGATTTAGACTTGGGAAGTAATGATAATTGTGGTATCGATCGACTGGAAATCAGCCAGTCTACCTTTACGTGTGCCGATGTAGGAACCCTGGTGGTTACTACAAGAGCCTATGATGTGAATGGTAATATGGATGTAAACAGAGGCCAAACGCTGGTTGAGGTAAGAGATGTTACCAACCCGGTTGTACAGGTCAATGACATAACCGTTCAGTTAAACAGTCAGGGTGTGGCCACCATTACCCCTCAGCAAATTGATAATGGTTCTGCCGATGCTTGTGGTATTGCTACGTTGGCCCTTGATAAAACCAATTTCGATTGTTCCAATGTTGGGGCCAATACGGTTACCCTTACCGTTACCGATGTAAATGGCAATGCAAGCACCGCCACTGCTACTGTAATAGTAGAAGATAATATTGCTCCGGTGGTAATTACTCAAGACGTCACCGTGGAGCTCGATGCCAACGGTTCGGCTTCAATAACTACTGCGCTCATAGATAATGGTTCGAGTGATGCCTGTGGTATAGCCACAATGACCCTCGATAAAACAAGCTTCGACTGCTCCAATGTGGGAAGCAACACGGTTACACTCACCGTTACCGATACTAACGGCAACGTGAGTACTGCCACGGCCACCGTTAGCGTGGTAGACGTAATTGCTCCAACAGTATTTACTCAGAATCTAACAGTTTATCTAGATGAAAATGGAGAAGCCGGTATTACTCCAGAAGGAGTAGACAACGGAAGTTTCGACAACTGCTCATTTACCCTGAGCCTTGATAAGCTAAGCTTTGACTGTAGCAATGTAGGAGAAAACACTGTGAGCCTTACAGCCACCGATGCCTCCGGAAACACCACCACCGCTCAAGCTATCATAACAGTAATAGATAACATTCTGCCTACCGTTGTTCCGCAACACATTGATGTGTTCCTCGATGAGCAGGGAGCAGCCTCTATTGTGGTGGCCGATGTTGATGGAGGTACCTTCGATAACTGTGGAATTGCCTCGCTTACTATCGATACGTCTGGTTTTGGTTGTGAAGACCTGGGGCAAAACAATGTGACCCTCACTGCAACCGATGTAAATGGCAATGTCAATACCGGAATAGCTATTGTCACAGTGATTGACAACATAGCACCAACGGTAAATGCCAATGATATAGCCCTGGAATTGGATGAAAACGGTCAGGCCAGCTTTACTGCCGAAGACGTACTCATCTATTCAGAAGATGATATCGAAAGACCTACAGAGTGTGATGTAACCGATGCCACCGACCACGGTATGTTCCTTAAAAAGTATGTTCCGGGCAATGCCGGCAATGCACCAATTGTGGGTATTAATACCGATAATGTGCTCAATGGACAGGCTTCGCACTCAAGCTCCTGGAGCAAATGGAAGAAGAAGTGGAAAGGTAAAAACGGTAGTGATGATGACGATGACGACAAGGGCGATGATGACGATGACAAAGGTGGAGATAGTGATGATGACGATGGAGAGAAACCAAAAGTAAAAGACGCTCGATTCACATTTACTTCGGCAGGAGTGCTTACCAGACAACTCGATGGTACAGCCACTGTAACAGGAGTATTGCAAAACCTGAACGATGCTACCGACCAATGGGAAGTAACTCTAAACCTGAGTCAGGGATATAACTGGCAGGAGTGGAGAGCCATGGGCAAAACATTCAAAGGCGACTGGTGGACTGTGTGGGATAAGTACAAAGATTGGACCTACTTTGAACTTCTTTCTGGCCAGTTGGTAGGGCAAGGAAGAAATGCCGGAGAGGTGATGCCTCTTGAAAATGGAAACGATAAATTCGGATTCCAGCTTGGAGATGGGGCCAACGACAAAGATGCTGATTATGGCATGTCGGGATGGATTAACTATACCAATCTCAAAGGCGAAAAGCAACGTGGTGATTTCAACTTCGATATAGCCAACTGTGGTCTGGTGCCGGTTCCTGACGGAACAGTATACACCAGCGACAATTGTAGCATTGCCTCAACGGCAGTAGATGTATCAGACTTTACCTGCCTGCAGTTGGGCACCAACACGGTCAACGTTTCTGTCACAGATCAAAGTGGTAATACTACCACAGTTCCAATAACAGTTACTATAAACGATTATATAGCTCCGGTGGCTGTGTCGCAAAACATAACCGTTGGTTTAGGAGCCGATGGCACCGTGGTGGTAGATCCGGCCTTGCTCGATGGAGGCAGTACCGATAATACAGACTGTCCGCTTACCTTTAGTATAGACAGAGACACCTTTAGCTGTGACGATGTGGGCAAAGGAACCTACTATTACGAAGCAACTGAAGGCGACAGTCATAAGAACAAAAAAGGTAAAGGCCATAACTATGGCGATGATGATGACGACAATGATCCGGGCAACGGATATGCCTGGGGCCATAAGAAAGGTACCAAGAAGAAAGGGCATAAGGTAACCCTTACTGTTACTGATGCTGCCGGTAATTCTTCCAGTACCACGGCCTACATCACTATAGTAGATGATCTCGCGCCCGTGTTCTCTTCAGAGCCTGCCACAATTGTAGTGTACAATGAGGAGTATAGAAAAGGACGGAAGGTATATACCAAAGAACACACAGAGTATCTGAAAGATAAGGACGTGGAGCCTTTGGTGTCAGACAACTGTGGTGTATACAAAATCTACTTCGACAAGAAACGATTTGGTGTGGCCGATGCCGGAATGAATCAGGTGGCTGTAGCCGCCAAAGATAAGGCCGGCAATATAGGATATGGCCAAATCAATGTAGAAGTGATTGATATTTCTAACCTGGGTAAGTACATAGAAATGTGCTACAAAGGCAGAAAGCTAGTGGTTAAGCGCAACAAGGTGCAAGACATGATAAGAAGAGGCGCTACTCTGGGAGCTTGTGACTCCGGAAATATAATGACAGCCAGTGAGTTTACGCTGGGTGAGCCGGCTCAAGAAGAGCTATTTGTGCCGGAACTCAAACTGGAAAGTTATCCTAACCCGACCAGAGGCGTTACAACGTTTAAAATTTCCAGCAACGTAAGTGGTTCGGCCCGTATGGCGCTGCTTTCTACTTCTGGCATAGAACTGGAAGAAGTATTCTCCGGTGAACTCGAAGCCAATACGGAGGTAGAAGTAGGCTACGATGCCGGGCAACTGCCAAGCGGAATGTATATAGTAAGACTGGTGACGGCCGGTCAGGTAAGAAATCTGAAGTTGATGGTTGAGAAGTAACTGTCATACTACAGTGTTTAGGTGAAAAAGAGCCA
>NZ_DDDQ01000150.1:0-11545 GCF_002336325.1 Roseivirga sp. UBA1976
GGCCGGTGAATACATCATTACTGTAGAGAAATAGACAATTGACTCAACTGGTTAAAACCCCTTCGATAACCCATGGTTAGAGAAGGGGTTTTCTGCTTATAGCTGGTTCAATGATACCTTTTTATCTCATGCTCTGCACTGCGGGATTGTGGTAAGATGAGTTTTTAGTTGAGCTAATGGTAGGGGAATGACTTGTAACCTTCTGTTTTTTAGTGGATTAGATCTTTTGCGTATAAAAGACAGTGGTTTGCGCTATTGGAAGGTTAATTCGCGCACATTCTCAAAATCACCTTTATGATATGGACTACATTGATTAAAAATAGGGGATGCCGAAAACCTTATCGAGTAGGCAAAATTAAACACATACGACTATGTCATTATCATCAGGATTACCCAGAATTATTTACAAAAGGGTGTCATTCAAATGTTTTGTAGGCTTTGTGAAGGGAACCATTGAGTTTTCAGTATACGACAATGGGAGTACTACCTTTCCTGCTCTTGCTACCATAGAAACCAATCTGGGTAGCGGAAGTGTTAGTCTGGATCTTTCCGGAAACCAAACTATTAAGAAATCGGCTGCGGGTGTCGATGTTACCGTGGAGATTTCGAAGTGGACTGTTTCTAACGAATCGCTCAGTTTTCATGTGAAAGCTTCCGGTAAGAAGGGGATTTTCAGCTGTACGGTATTCGATGAAACCTTGAAGGGAGACCGTCACAGTGCATCGGAACAAGAAGCCCAAATGAATGAGGTATTTGCCAAAATGGAAGCGGCCAAAGCCTAGTTTCAGCCCCAAAAAAATACCCCCAAACATTGCAGCGTTTGGGGGTAAATGTATAATCCGGGTTTAAGAATTCATCGGTCTACAGTTCTCTCACCCAAATGTTTCTAAACCTCACAGGATTACCATGATCTTGCAGAATGATAGACCCATTGCCGTGGGCAGGGTTTTTAGGTAGGCCTATGTATTCGGTAGTTCCTCTTAAGGCCACATTGTTCTGCACCACAATACCATTATGAATTACTGTAATTGTGCCATCGGCTACTTTAATACCATCTTCATTGAATCGTGGAGCTTTATATATGATGTCATATACGTTCCATTCGCCCGGGGCAACTGTGGCATTCACTAAAGGAATAGACTGCTTGTAAATAGAAGCGGCTTGTCCGTTGGAGTATGTTCTGGACTCGTAGCTATCAAGAATTTGAATTTCGTACCTTTCTTGAAGGAAAACGCCCGAATTTCCTCTTCCCTGGCCTTCTCCCACAATTTCTGTGGGCGCACTCCACTCAATATGCAGCTGTATGTCTCCAAACTTTTTGTGAGTCATAATATCACCGGTGCCACGAACTACTTCCATATATCCGTTGGTCACCTTCCAGGCTGCTGCCGAACCATCTTTGCGGCTTTTCCACTCATTTAAGTTGGTGCCGTCAAAAAGCACAACGGCATCAGACGGAGCAGCTCCGTTTTTACCCGGGGTTACTTTTCGGGGTACAGGCTCCCACACCTCTGTGGCTTTTGGGTCCGTAATTTGTGCCGAAAGGCTGACTCCCGTTAAAAGGAGCGTAGCGGCCAACAAACCGGCCTTTTGAAAAATGGTATATCCTGCTTTGGTGTTTTTCATATCAATCAATTCCTAAAAGTTTTCTGAATTCCTCATCGCTAATTCCCGCATCGGCAAAGTCATCGAAGTTCTTTTGCGTAGCTTCAATAATAAATTGGCTAATGTACTCGGCTCCCTCACGGGCTCCTTGCTCAGGAGATTTTATGCAGCACTCCCATTCCAGAACAGCCCAACCATCGTATCCATATTGAGTCATTTTGGAGAAAATGGCTTGAAAATCGACTTGTCCATCACCAATAGAACGGAATCGGCCTGGTCGCTCTCTCCAGTCCTGATAGCCTCCATATACACCAGATTTTCCGGTAGGGTTGTACTCGGCATCTTTAACATGGAACATACCAAAGAACTCGTGGTAGTGGTCTATATAGGCCAGGTAATCGAGTTGTTGTAGAATAAAGTGTGATGGGTCATAGAGAAGCTTTACTCGTTTGTGTTTTCCGGTAGCTTCGTAGAACATTTCGAAAGAGGTTCCATCGTGTAGGTCTTCTCCTGCATGCACTTCATAGCAAAGATCTACTCCATGCTCATCGAAGTGGTTGAGAATGGGTAACCACCGGTTAGCGAGTTCTTTAAACCCTTTTTCGATCAGTCCGGCCGGTCGCTGAGGCCAGTTGTAGAAATAAGGCCAAACCAATGCACCGGAGAAGGTAGCATGTACGTTGAGGCCCAGGTTTTGGCTCGCTTGCGCAGCTTTTTTTACTTGGTCTATGGCCCAGATGTTTCTTTGTTTGGCGTTCATTCCTTTAGGAGCGAACCCTTTAAAAAGCTCCTCATAGGCCGGATGAACGGCCACCAGTTGCCCTTGAAGGTGGGTAGAAAGCTCGCTGACCTCCAAGCCATGTTCGGCCAGGGTGCCTTTGAGTTCGTCACAGTAGGTTTTGCTTTCTGCAGCCTTGTCTAAGTCTATAAGGCGGGTATCCCAAGTGGGTATTTGCACAGCCTTGTACCCTAACTCAGCAGCCCACTGGGCAATGTTCGAGAGGTTGTTGAAGGGGGGCTTGTCGTCTGCAAATTGCGCCAAAAAAATAGCTGGTCCTTTAATCGTTTTCATCATCTCAATCTACAATTTCAGTCCAAACATTGCCATTTCCGGCCGAGGCCAGAACGGCTTCAATAAACTTCATTCCTCTTACTCCATCTCTAATGGTTGGGAAGGCGCCTTCCAGATATGCTTCGCCCCGTATGGCGCGAGCTGTACCGAGGTAGATGTTGGCCATGGAATCGAATATGCCTTCCGGGTGACCGGGAGCCATTTTGGTGCTTATTTTGGCCAGATCTCCGTTGTATTCGTGACCGGGTTTAAGCACCTGTAGGGGTTGCCCTTCTTGTAGAAAATAGAGATAGTTGGGGTTTTCCTGCTCCCATTTTAGCGAGGCTTTGGTGCCATAAACGGCTATGCGTAAATTGTTTTCTTCGGCAGTGGCAATTTGGCTGGCCCGTACCAGACCTTTTGCTCCATTGTCGAATTTACACATGGCCGTTCCATCAATGTCTAGCGGATTATCTTCATAAAGAGTGTCTACATCGGCAAGAACCTTCAGGGTTTTTAGACCTGTGGTATACTCAATCATATTGAAAGCGTGTACTCCAATGTCGCCCATACAACAGCTTTGCCCTGCTTTAGCAGGATCTAGTCTCCACACGGTGGCTCGTTTGTCCTTGTCGTGTATAACAGGGTTAATCCATCCCTGATAGTACTGGGCATCTACCTTCTGAATTTTTCCCAGCGCTCCTTGGGCTATCATGGTTTTCATTTGTCGCACCATAGGGTAGCCGGTGTAGGTGTGAGTCAGGGTAAACACAACTTTGTGTTTGTGAACCAGTTCTTCTAACTCAATGGCTTCTGCCGCAGTGTTGGTAACAGGTTTTTCACAAATTACGTGAAAGCCTGCTTGAATGAGCTGCTTGGCCATGGGATAGTGCAGGAAGTTTGGGGTAACCACTACCACGGCTTCAATGCGTTCGTTTTCCGGCAAGGCCAGCTCTTTTTCTATGAAAGTATCGATGTTGGGATAGGTACGTACAGGGTCTAGCTCCAGCTTATTAGCAAATTCGAGAGCACTCTCATAATTGGAGTCAAATGCTCCACCAATGAGTGTGTACTCTTCGCCCATGTAGGCTGCTATTCTGTGCACAATACCGATGAAGGAGTTAAGCCCTCCACCAATCATACCCAATCTTATTTTTCTGTGTTTTGACATGTATTAATCGCGTTTCAGTTTATGCTTTTTTATACTCTATAGTTTCGTTTTTAAATACCAGGGCGAATAAAATGAATACCAGAGCAGAGAAGGCTGCCGGAAGAATCCAAATGCTTTCCCAGGTATGGTCGCCTGTTGCCGTGGTGTAATACTCGGAAATTTGACCGGCTGCCCAGAAACCAATGAGCATACCTACACCGTAGGTGGCCAGGGTAATAAGACCCTGGGCAGAACTCTTATACTTGTCGCCAGCCTTGGAATCGGTATAGATTTGACCCGACACAAAGAAAAAGTCATAACATATACCATGAAGGGCTATTCCCAACAGGAGCATCCATACGCCACTGTCGGCATTGCCATAGGCAAAAAGTACGTAGCGTAGAGCCCAGGCCAGCATACCAAATAACAAGGTTTTCTTAATGCCATAGCGTGTTAAGAAAACCGGCAATAAAAGCATAAATACCACTTCGGAAATCTGTCCGAATGACTGTTTTCCCGTAGCATTGTCTAAGCCAATATCTAAAAGAAATGGATTAGTTATTTGGTAATAGAAAGCCAAAGGGATACAGATGAGGACTGAAGAAAAGAAGAAAACGGCAAAGTTTTTATTGGTTAGAAGCTTAAGCGCATCCAAGCCTAAAATATCACTGATTTTCACTTTCTCACCCTTAGATACCTGTGGAGGTGTTTTAGGAAGTGTAAAGCTGAAAAGGCCCAAAATAGCCGATGCTATGCTTACCATGAGGAAAGTGTTTCTCAGCATGCCTTCTTTTACTGCTTCCGCGGAATCCCATGAAAATACATAGCTAATTACCAAGCCTGAGATTACCCAGCCAAGGGTTCCAAATACCCTGATTTTAGAGAATTGCTTGGAAGGATCTGTTAGTTGCCTAAATGAAACAGAGTTTACCAAGGCCAATGTAGGCATGTAAAGAATCATGTAGCCCAGCACATAAGGATAGAAATTGCTGAAGTCTGTTGAGTTAAACATCATATAGAGCAACCCGGCACCAACAAGGTGCAGAACCCCTAAGATTCGCTCTGCATTAAAGTACCTGTCAGCGATAAGTCCTATAATGAATGGGGCAATAATGGCTCCCCAAGATTGAGTGGAGAAAGCCATGCTTTGTTGCGCAGCGGTGGTGTTGAGATTGTTTATAAGGTAAGAACTAAGGGTTACAAACCACCCTCCCCAAATAAAAAATTGGAGGAACATCATGACGCTCAGTCGTATAGTGATTCCTGTCTGATTCATAGTTGTAGGTTTAGCGTATTGTTTTTAGTCGGATTAATTTTCAAGTTCTTTAATCATCACCTTTCTGAATTGAATGGGGTGACTTTCGCTTTGTAGAGCTATGTAACCACTTTTAAGCGGTTGTCCATCCGGTTTTGCTTCCGGTAAAAAATTGGCTACCATACCACCCCCAATGGTTGGGTTTTGGTAGCGTATAATGGTGTCTCCATTTATAATATGGGCAATTTCTTTGTCTTCCCTAACCAAAATATCCATGGTTACCCATTGGTCGCCATCGAAGGTTGGAGCATTGGCGTTTATGCAATGATTTTCAATTAATTGTCCGTCCATTTCTACATGTGTTCCCGGAGTACACAGGTTTCCTGTAGGCCTTGGCCCCTCACCTAATCCGCCCAAAAACTGGGCTTCTAGTGAGATGGGAAAGTCTTGCTGTTCTTGCATGGTGTAAGGGTCTTGTGAGTGAAGCATCACTCCACTGTTACGCAAGGCCCATGCGGCTCCACCTTCCACTTGTTCACCAACAAAGCGATACTCTACCCTGAGCAGGTAGTTAGAAAAAGGTTTTTCATAAAAGAGATGACCAAAACGATTATCGAAGCGGTAGTAGTTTTCATATGAAACGGTCAGTAGGCCATCTTCTACCCGAAAGGTTTCTCCGTAGTTTTCACCGGTCGGGTAGCCGGTAATTTTAGGTATCCATCCTTCCAAGTCCTTGCCATTGAATAGGTTAACCCATTCATTCTCTTTTGTTGAGGTACAGTTTAGGGTGATAAAGGTTAGGGCCACCCAGAGTATTGAGGTAGATTTAGCGCGTTTCATGTCCAATTTGAAGGCAATAAGTTAGCTAAAATCTGCTTCTTATCAAGCCAACTTTATACGTTGAGGAACGATTGGGCTATAAGTAAATCTTCCGGAGTGGTGATTTTAATGTTTTTGTAGTTCCCCTCTATTAAATGAACGGCATGGCCTGCTGCTTCCAATACGGAAGCATCGTCTGTAAATGATGTGTTGTATGGCTGCTCAAATGCTTTTTTGATTAGCCGTAGCTGAAAGGTTTGCGGAGTTTGAATAAGCCTGAATTGGTTTCGATCTTCTTGTTGGTTGCCGGAATGATCAACACTTCGAATGGAGTCTTTCAGCGGTATAGAGGCTACAGCAGAGCCTTTGGTATAAGCAATTTCATAGCTTTTCCTTATAATGTTCCGGTCAACTAAAGGCCTCACACCGTCATGGATGGCCACAAGACCGTCACTTTCTGCAATGGTGTTTAACCCATTTTGTACAGAGTGGAATCTTTCTTTACCACCTTTTACCAGTTGATGAGGAACGTCAAACCTGTGGGTGGCAACCAGCTGATTCCAATGGTCTGTCTGATGGTCGGGGAGAACTAACAGTATTTTAATATCATCGAAATGAAAAGCTTTAAGGGTGTGCATGAGTATGGGTAGCCCCTGAAGTGCTATAAATTGTTTGGGGAGTTCTGCCCCCATCCTTTTTCCACTACCGCCTGCGACTATTACTGCAAACTTTTGCATAGAGCAATTATAAAGAAAAAAGCCTTCTTATTGCTAAGAAGGCTCTCTTTATGAATTCAATACTTTTTAGTTGTTGTCTACTATGACTTGACGGTTTTCTGATCCATATGGCGTGATAATTCTAAGATAATATTTGCCATTTGGCAGAATATACCGATTGGTTCCTGGATACATCAGGTTTAGCGTGTTGTAAGCGTCTGGAGTTGTAGAAGATCCCAATAGGCCAGCATCGGAACTCCATTCTAAATAGTCGATATTTCTTATGGTGACAATGTTAAGTGCTTCAAGGTCAATTTCCCTACCAAATAGTCCACTAATACAGGTTTCATCAGGAAATGGCTGTCCATTTTCATAAAGAATGTTGGTTGGAGCTGGTGGAGCACCTAAAATTATTACTGTTTCAGTATTGATAGGCCAATTCCAACCGTCATCTTCAGACCTTACATTTAAGGTGGCCGTTCCAGGTAGGGTACTTGGAGCTTGAATTTTTACTTCATCAAAACCTTCGTAGGTATTCGTTGCTGTATTTAAATCTCCACTTAAACTTGTGATTTTCCATCCAGAGGGTAATTCCCATATCCAATTGTGTCCATTTATAACTGAACCCCAACCACAATAGGTGTTTTCATCAGGGTTATCCCTTGGCGGTGGAGAAGCCAGCTTAACAGTGTGAACCTCATTCCCTTCGCAGATAAATAGACTATTGAATCCGTCAACTACTGCTGGGCCGGGTTCAAGTACATTTGATTTCATGTAGAATGTTTCGTCTACTGTCCATAAGCCATGCCATGGTAGAAACTCAACTTCTACTCTTATATCATCTGACGGCACTCCAAAACCATCAGCCCAATGAGAGAAATATGTTTCATAGTGCCTTACATATATTTCCAGATTTTTATTTGAATCTGTATTTAAGGCATAATTGAAGTAATGATGGTAATATATACCACCAATAAGGAAGGCGAATGCCTTTTCGGAGCCTATATATTTTTGGTTGTCGATAAATACTTCGAAGCGAAACTCACCGGCAATTTTGTTATTTGCAAAATCTCTAGCTGAAAACTTCAGAAAGGTTTCATTCCCAGGGCAGAAACGTTGACCATATTGGTAATTCTCCAGTTTAATTGTTTGTGAAATAACAACTTAAGAGATTAATAAAAGATAGATGATAAGATGCTTTTTTATAATTGTATGTAGTTATTTAATATTTCCTAACCATGCGGTTAGAATGTCATAATTTGGAAATACTTCGGTATTAATGAACTCTCCCGTTTGATTTAAGCATACTGGGAATGAGTCTCTGTTACATCCAGTAAACTCGAAGGTTCCGGAAATAAAGAAAAGACCATCCAGTTCGGTCACCTTTGTTACGTTTATTTTAACGGATTTTTGATCGTAAGGCTGCCAGCCCGAGGTCATTTCTGAATATCTATACTCCCCAAACGAATAACTTTGATCACTTAATTCAGAAAAATCGAAGGTTTGAGGTGGTTCAGCCGAGAGATTTACATCAGAAATAAAAAGTTCTAGGTAATTAAATGACCCATCATCTCTTTTGCCTCTCAAGTAAAGGTGAACAACTCCTCGTTCTTGATTTCTGAAAAACAACATACCACCAGTGTTTGCTTGCCAGTCTCCTGCTGTAGAGTTGATTATAGCAGAAAATTCAGGCTTAGGGACTTCAGGCTCCTCTTGGCAGCTCAAAATAAGCAAGGTTAAAACAGTAAGAAGTAACTGCCTTCTTTTCATAACTCAGTTTGATTCGATTAAAATCATGTATTTGACAGGATTGAAAAGTATTAATTGGTAACTAACTGTTTCTTCAAAAAAAAAATTACATGTCGGAGCTTTCTTGTTATTTAACAATTCTGACTGATTGAGCCCTGACTTCAAGCTGAAAATATTCCCGATTTGCTGTAAACAACAAAAAAGCGATCTCTTTCGGGATCGCTTTCTCTTTGTCTAAGCTTAATGTTCTTTAGATAATCAACATAGCATCGCCATAGCTAAAGAACCTGTATTTTTCTTTAATAGCCACCTGATAGGCGTTCATGATATTTTCGTAGCCACCAAAAGCTGCTGCTTGCATAAGCAGGGTAGATTCGGGCAGGTGGAAGTTCGTTACCAGTGCATTACAAATCTTAAACTCGTAAGGAGGGAAGATGAATTTATCTGTCCAGGCCGAGTTAGGCTTAAGTCTTCCTCCGGCTGAAACGGACGATTCCAATGCTCTCATGGAAGTGGTTCCAATGGAGCAAACCCTTTTCTTTTCGTCCAGAGCTCTGTTCACCAAGTTGGCTGTTTTTTCTCCTATGGTGTAATTCTCAGAGTCCATTTTATGCTTTGTGAGGTCTTCCACATCAACGGGACGGAAAGTTCCTAAACCAATGTGCAGCGTAATAGGGGTTACGTCAATTCCTTTAATTTCCAGTCTTTTTAATACCTGCATGGTAAAGTGCAAGCCGGCTACAGGAGCTGCCACAGCACCCACATGCTTAGCATAGATGGTCTGAAAGCGTTCTCTGTCTTCCGGTTCTGTTTCTCTGGGAATAACGCGGGGCAACGGAGTTTCACCCAAGGTGTCTATGGTTTTGTAGAACTCCTCATCACTACCGTCAAACAGGAAACGGATAGTTCTTCCTCGGGAGGTAGTATTGTCTATAACTTCTGCCACTAGTTCTCCTTCACCAAAATAGAGCTTGTTGCCTACTCTGATTTTTCTGGCCGGGTCAACCAATACATCCCAAAGGTGCATTTCCTGATTGAGCTCCCTCAAGAGGAAAACTTCAATTTGAGCACCGGTTTTCTCTTTTTGGCCATAAAGCCTAGCAGGGAAAACCTTGGTGTCATTGTTCACCATAACGTCACCTTCATCGAAATACTCCACAATGTCTTTAAAAACCTTGTGTTCAATTTCTCCTGTGTCGCGGTGCAACACCATTAACCTGGATTCGTCTCTGTTTTCTGCTGGGTATTTGGCAATTCGGTCTTGAGGTAACTCAAACTTGAATGCCGATAATTTCATTTTCTCGATACTCAATTCTCCTGTCTTTTGAAATAGCTGGCAAAGATAAAAATAAATGATTGAGCTTCATAAGGTAAGCCCTGTTAATGCGAATATATGGCATAGAAATTAATTTTCATGCGCCTCCCACTTAACCGTGATAACTTCCATTCGCTGGCTCTTTTCCTTTTTTTAACCATTAATGGTTTGAGCGTGTTTACTTTTTCAAATTCTTTACGTTGCATAAGTAACCACAAAAACCAATTTCAGGCCAATGCGCATCGGTATATTTTTGAAGTTAATGGGTGAAAGTATTCGCTTTGCCCTTCAGGTCTTAACCACCAATCTGCTTAGAACAACACTTTCGCTATTGGGAGTAACTATTGGGATAATGCTCATTATCTCTGTGTTTACTATGGTGGACTCCCTGGAAAAAAACATTAAGGATAGCTTCAATTTTCTTGGCTCTAATGTGGTTACCGTTAATAAATTTTCATTTGTAAATGCTGATCCTAACATCCCATGGTATGTTTATTTCAGAAGGCCAAACAATACTTATGCAGAGTATGAATACCTTAACTCTAACCTGAGAAATGCATCTCACGTAACCGTTTTTGCCAATAGGTCTACAACAGTTAAGTTCAGGAGTAGTAGCATGTCTCAGATAGATATAATGGGTGTTGGAGAGGCTTATGAGAATGTTTATGCGCTGAATATTGAGCTCGGAAGATATTTTAGTCTCAGGGAGATAGAATCGGGAAGAAACGTGGCTCTGATAGGGCACGAAGTAGCTCAAACTCTATTTCAAAACATAGATCCTATTGGAAAGGAGATTAAAGTAATGGGGCAGAAGTTGGTTGTGGTAGGAGTTCTGGAAAAAGAGGGTAAGAGTTTGTTGGGGACACCGAGTAGTGATGAAAGAGTATATATTCCCTTCAAGATGTTTACCAAAATGTATTATGTAGGAAGGCAAGGAACCAACCCTACCATAGCAGTTAAAGGTACCGAGGACGACATAGGTTTGGTGAATTTACAGAATGAAATGGAGGGAATGCTACGTAAGATTCGGGGGCTGAAGCCCAAAGACGAGGCCAACTTTGAACTGAATCGGCCTGAAGCTATCGCTGATGCAATTAGTGGCGTTTTTGATATTGTTGGTTATGCAGGATGGATTATTGGGGGCTTTTCCATATTAGTAGGGGGCTTCGGTATTATGAACATTATGTTCGTATCTGTGCAAGAGCGCACTAAGATTATAGGCATTCAAAAATCATTGGGGGCCAAAAACTACTTTATACTATTTCAGTTTTTGTTCGAGTCTATTTTCCTCTGTTTAATTGGAGGGGCCATAGGTGTGTTTATTGTTTATTTACTCACATTTATTCCTTTTGGAGCACTAGAAGTTCAGTTAACATTAAAGAACATTCTTCTGGGTGTGGTTGTGTCATCTATTATAGGTGTAGCTTCGGGAATAATTCCTTCGGCCAAGGCTGCCAGACTCGATCCGGTGGATGCCATGAGGGCTGCTTAAACCAAAATTGGTTTAAAACAGTAGAGGTTGCTTTAAAGTCTTTCATTTGTACCTGTAGATTTTACGGTACAGAAAGCTCTAAGGCAACCTCTAATTCTTTTGGTAAAAACTCGGAGGTGGTTACTCCTTTTCTACAGCCACTTCGCCATTAATGTGGGCCTTTATTTTACCTTCTAACTCTTCGGCTAGTTCCGGGTTGTCTTCAATCAGCGATTTCACAGAGTCGCGTCCCTGACCCAGCTTTTCATTCTCATAAGAGAACCAACTTCCAGATTTTTTTATAATGCCCAGTTCTACACCAATGTCCAGGATTTCTCCCGATTTGGAAATGCCCTGACCATACATAATATCGAACTCAACCACTTTAAAAGGAGGTGCAACTTTGTTTTTTAC
>NZ_DDDQ01000014.1:0-5376 GCF_002336325.1 Roseivirga sp. UBA1976
AACGGATGAAAGTTGTTTCCGAAGCGGATAAACATAAAAATGAATTGGTGCTTCTTAATTTAGGGGGATAAAAATGGATTATCGTAAACGACTTATTGAAGTGCATCAAAAGTTCTATGAAGAGGAGAAAACTCTGATTGAAAGGTCTTTAGACCAAAGCTTATTACAAAACCATGTCAGGGTTGAATTCTTTTATTTAAATGAAGATGAAGCATTGTATCAATATAGCGTGGAAGGCAATATAGAAGTTGCCAAGCAGCACTTTTATACCTGTGGCCGGTGCGATGAATATATGATTAAGACCTATGATTATCAACGACTAAGTGCAGGGATTAGGCACATTGGCTACGCCCTTCTGAGCGATTGCAAGCCACTGATCGAACGATATGCATTGCTTAGTGATAGTGCTTTTGAGGTACAAAAAAGAAAAGGCCACCCGGTGTATTGTGTGCAACTGGCTCTGCTCAATAAGCTCGATGAGTTGGAGAAGCAAGTGGCCCTTTTAGGAGAAAAAGCCTCCAAAAAGACCAATAAATGGCTGCTTCCGGATGTAGGCTTTTTTGAAGGCCTGCTGGCTGCTGATGAAGGGCTGATGGTAGAAAGCCTGATGCAGCTTCTCAAACCCAGGCTGCACAATAAGTACAATGCCTTTTTCATTTTACAAAAAGACATACTCTCTTTCCCCGCGGTTACCTATGCCAAACTGGCGGCCTTAAAAGGGTATGACCTGGCCATTGAGCATGATCTGGTACCTAAAGACTTAATCACGGTTAAGCCTAACCCGGTGTATACCGATCCCTATCATTTTCTCAAAGAAAACGGATGAAAGTTGTTTCTAATGGTGCCCTTACAAATGACGGGTAGAAGATATATATTACGGGAACTGGTGCAGTTGGCGAGATAATAAGATTTTAACCAATTGTAAATGTTTGTGAATCAATGTCCGGGTTTTAGTCTTTGTTCGTTAAAGCGAGTATAAGAATCCCAGCTGAAAAGCATTGGTACGCAATCGGTTTGGCTCGGAGTCGCTATAATGGTATCGTACTACCTCACCCGAATATACGGTACTGAGGCTCGCCCTATAATTATATTTTAGCTCTGCCCGTAGGGTGTTGTTTAATTTGTAGCTGGCTCCCAGGGCAAAAGAGGCTTCCATGTAGGCGCTTCTGTTTTGGTTCAGTTGGCCATCATTGACTAAAAAGTGATTGTATAGGCCAACTTCTGCTATTGGAGATAGTCTTGATTGTTTTGGTTCGTAGCGAATAAGAAAAGGAACGGAAAGGTAGCGCTGCTCGACTCGTCTGTATTCAGGCACAATTAGCGCGTTGAATAGGGTATGGCAAAACCCACACTCTTTGAAAGAAGTAATGTCTTTTTGAGCATATAGCAGTCCTGATCGAAAACTGAACGAAGAGGAGTTGGAAAGCAAATTGGCGGTTATGCCCATGGAGAAGTTGGATCGGTCTCTGACAATCCGATCATAAAAGTTGGTTCCGGCATCTTTGAGCAAGCCGCTGCCTTCTATATTTTCTGTAGATAGCTCAATGCCCAATTCAATTTTTGGAGTTTGTGCCGTTAGGCCAAGGGCTACCAGTAGCCCGGCACAGGTTAGTAGTTTCTTCATAGGAGTGTAGTTCTCCTGTGTAGACAGTCAATGAAAGCAATTGGTTGGAAATGAAAAGGATAAACCTATTAAAAACGCAAAGAAAAACTGTCTCTGAATACTTCAGGTGGCCCGGCCCGGAAACTCTCACATAGTCCCTTTAGAAAGTACTTTGGTGAGCTAAGGAACGAGGTTCTGAATTTTTCAGAGACAGTTTTTAAATCAATGTCCAAGTGGCTACATCGGTACCGGCACTACCAGGTTTACCTGAACAGTGCCACCTCTTTCAGACCGTTGAACATTGCAAATTCGTTCGGTTTGAGCCGGTCCCAAAGGGAGTGTAGGGCAAGGCTTGGCACCCACTAAGCGAATACAGTCAGTACAGTTTACCGGGTAAACTCCGGGGTTACCGGAATTTTCCTGCAAGCCTCTGTTGTAAATAGTGGTGATGGGCGTGTTGTCTGGGCCATAGGCCCACCCGGCATCGGCATCCACTTTCATTTCGATAAAGCAATTTACTCCGTTCACACAGCTAATGTCTATGGCCTCAGCACAAGGAATGTTGGGGTTCAGTGTAAATTCTGCAATGTTAGTGCCCGTTTCTCCATGATGAAAACCGGCATCGGGCACAGGGCATTGAGGTTCTATGTAGAAACCGATGTTTCCGCTAAAGCATTTGCCTTTGGGGTCAAAGTTTTGAGTGGCCTTTGAGTCTAAGGTAAACTTACCCATGAGTTGGTTTACTTTGGTCAGAAAGGGAAAGTCGCTCAGTCCGCATGGGGTGGGGCAACATTTGTTTTGGCTGTTTTGAGCAGCAAAAGTTACGTAAACCTCTACGGCTTCATCCGATCCGTTGTATACGGACAATTGTGTGTAATCTGATTTGGTCATGATATGTGAGTTAAGTGTTAAGTAAGATTAGTGACAATAGGCGGTGTTTAAAACCGTAGAACTACTGGGTTTTAAAAACGCGTATAATTCAAAGAAGTAAGTCAGTGCCTATAGCTGTGGAAAAAAAGGCTCTGCTCGATCCAACTTTTGGCCCTTTTTGCGTTACCTGTTATAAAAACACAAGCATATGAGAAATCTCTACTTTATGGTACTGGGTCTGTTCTTGTTTAGCTGTTCTTCACAGGCCCAGGTTCTTCAAAAAGCCAAAGGACTACTGGGAGGCGATGCGGCTTTTACCAAAGAAGAAGCTGCCAACGCACTCAAGCAGGCTTTGGAGCAAGGCACCACAAAAGGGGTGGACTTGCTCTCGCAGATGGATGGGTATTTCAAAAATCCTGAGATTAAAATTCCGCTGCCTCCCGAAGCGCAGAGCGTTGAGCAAAAATTACGTTCAATGGGATTGGAAAAGCAGGTAGACCAAGCGGTGGAATCGCTAAACAGAGCGGCAGAAGACGCGGCCTCGGAAGCCAAGAATATTTTCATTGCGGCCATTAAGGCACTTACCATTCAAGATGCCATCAATATAGTAAAAGGCGAAAAGGATGCGGCTACACGTTTTCTGGAGCGTGAAACTTCGGCCGAACTCACGCGAAAATTTAGCCCCATTATAGAGAACAGTTTGAACAAAGTAAATGCCACGAGGCACTGGGAAGATGTGTTTAGTACGTACAACAAACTACCCCTGGTGAAAAAAGTAGAGACTGATTTAACAGCCTATGTGACACAAAAAGCCATAGACGGACTCTTTGTAATGATAGCTAAAGAGGAATTGAACATTCGACAAAATCCGGGAGCCAGAACTACAGAGTTGCTAAAGAAGGTGTTTAAGTAGCGGTTAGTCTAACTAACCTCGCAACACCCTGAGTGTCTCCTGAAAGGGTCACTGAGCACCAGCGTATAGCACATCAGAGTCCTCTAGTGAGAGACTCTGATGGTGGTTAGGTTCTATGAAAACGGGTACCTCAAAGACTAGCCTCTACTACTGGTCCTCTTTTTCACCCTGAGCAAAGCGAAGGGCCTATCAAATACCTATGCCACCTGAACATTCCCTAAATAGGCCCAATGCTCTTGCTTTAACCACAGCATTGTAGCACCCTGAGTGTCTCCTACAAGGGACACTGAGCACCAGCACTGCGTGCATCAGAGTCCTCTAGCGAGAGACTCTGATGGTGGTTAGGTTCTATGAAAACGGGTACTTCAAAGGCCAGCCTCTACTACTCGCCCTCTTTTCACCCTGAGCAAAGCGAAGGGCCTGTCAAGTTCCTATGCCACCTGAACATTCCCTAAATAGGCCCAATGCTCTTGCTTTAACCGCAGCATCACAACACCCTCAGTGTCTCCTACAAGGGACACTGAGCACCAGCACTGCGTGCATCAGAGTCCTCTAGCGAGAGACTCTGATGGTGGTTAGAGACTCTGATGGAGATTAGGTTAATCGGAAGAGTTCAAGGTGGCTCTCACCTAGCTTTTGAGATTTTACACATTCGGCTGAGGAGTGGTTCTGAGGTATGGTTTAATTACCTTATGACCTTTGGGAAATTTGGCTGGAATATCTTCCGTTGCAATGGCGGGCGAAACCACTACATCATCTCCCTCTTTCCAATCGGCCGGTGTAGCCACGCTATAGTTGGCCGTAAGCTGTAAGGAATCGATTACCCGCAGAATTTCTTGGAAATTGCGTCCGGTGGAGGCCGGGTAAGTGAGTGTGAGCTTCACTTTTTTATCCGGGCCAATCACAAAAACCGACCGAACGGTTAGGGTATCGTTGGCATTCGGATGAATCATATCATACAAGGTTGCCACTTTTCTGTCTTCATCGGCTATTATCGGAAAGTTCACCGTAGTGTTTTGCGTTTCGTTTATGTCTTGCACCCAGCCTTTGTGCGACTCAAGTCCGTCTACCGAAACGGCCAGCACCTTTACATTTCGCTTTTCAAACTCGCTTTTCAATTGAGCCGTGCGTCCTAATTCGGTAGTGCATACCGGAGTATAGTCTGCAGGGTGCGAGAATAATAAACCCCAGCTATCTCCCAACCATTCATGAAAATTAATTGGCCCCTCAGTGGTTTGAGCACTGAAATCAGGGGCAATGTCACCTAGTCTAATTGCCATAATTTTTAGTTTTAAGTTTAGTTGTGAACGTAGTGTTGAATACAAAGTTCAAAAAGTCTATAGAAATTATAGGGTTATTTAGAAAAAACTTAGATGACTCCTTACTATTGGGCAAAAGTGACCATAATTTTCCACTACAGGCAGAACGCTCTCAGCACCTGAGTGGTCGTTGATGAACGGGGGCAATGAAGACAACGATAAGAAGGCTTCTTGTCTAATACTCATAGAGTAAGCTCATGTATACCTTACATGAAAGTGAAGTTGTAGTTGGCTATGAAATTCCAGACTACCACTACGGCAATGGCAATAAGCTTGGCCCAGTAGAAATTAAGTCCCTTTTTATTGATGAGCAGATAAATGATGAGAGTATTAATACCCAGGCCAATAATGGCAAACCCCAGATACTTGGAGTATTGCAGCCACTCCTCGGGGTTGGAGTCGTGAAATGTCCAGGTTTTGTTAAGAAAAAAATTGAAGGTGGCGGCAAGCAGAAAGCCAAGTCCGTTGGCTACATATTTGTTCACCTTTATTTTTTCTTTTCCCAGATATGTTATTCCATAATCTATGCCCATTCCGGTGAGTCCAACCAGGCAAAATCTGATGAATTTGATGATTACTTCAGTCATTGATTTGTTGTGGGCGAAACCACAAATATGCAGAACATTTAAGTTTCTTGAAAAGGCTTACTTTTGTGCTTTCTAATTTCCTTA